>NZ_JBEXYL010000016.1:0-136144 GCF_040630895.1 Streptomyces sp. NPDC005728 | reverse complement strand
GTAGCCGAAGGCGGCGTGCGTGGTGATGAAGACCTTGGTCCTCGTGTTCGCGAGTCCGCTCCTGAACTGCGTGTTCAGGTCTGGCCGCTTCTACCGGGCCTAGCGCAGGGCCGGCCCAAGCAGCCCGAGGCCGGTGGCTCCCGAACAGCGGGAGCGGAATAGGGGGACAGCCGCGAGAGTACAAGAGGGGTAAAGCGGCCGCGTTGCGGGGATCGCTGGCGCAATTGCGCCGTCATGACCCGGGCTGGCCCGGCCAATTCTGCACCGAAACGGTGCGTACACACCACGGCGCCAAGGGAACGCGGCCTCGCCACGGTGCGCAACAGCAGGGCGAGAACAGGGCTGCCGGCCCGAGAAAACTGCCGCAACTCGTCAACTTCGTCAGACCAGACGGCGATCGCGGCCATCATGCCCGCGACGTCGCCACTCGATCAGGAGGAAGACTCATGTACATCGGCAAGAGGTTAGCTGCGACCACGGCGCTCATCGGCGCCATAGCCACGGCCGGGGTGTTGACCGCAACCCCGGCGAGCGCGGATGTGGGTATCCGGCTGAGCACCAGTCACAACGTGGGTGTGTACGCGGATTACAGGGTGATCACCAACAACGACAAGGTCGCCAAGGACCTCTCCCCCGCAATGCATGACGGGATCGACGCCGACTGCTACAGCCGCCTGGGGAAAGACCTGGGCTTCGGGACCGTCTGGTACCACACCATCGCCGAGTACCACAACGACCTCGGGTTTTCGCAGTACGTGTACGGGTGGACCTACGCTCCCTACGTGGATAACAGCGCCGCCGTGGGCAGTCTTCCCGACTGCCGCTACTGATCTCTACGGGTTCTGAGCAGGGTCGGGGGCTGGCGCGGTGGCTGTGCCCTGTGTCCAGTCCCCGTCGCGTCAATCTGATCAGAGTTCCTGAGGCGCTGAAGCTGTGGCTGATCCTCATGGCACGCGAACAGCCTTCAACTGCCCGCAGCCGGCGGACCTGCGATGCCAGGCCGCCCCGAGCCTCGTTTTAGCTGCGCCGATCACTCGTGCGGGATCTCGGCCCGACTCATGGCCACCAAGTCGAAGAGGTCCCAGCCGTCAAACTCGGCCGTTGCGGGGTCGTCGATGTTCCAGCCTCGGCCGATCGCCTCGTCGAGCAAAGCCCTGACCGTGCCGGGCTCGTGCAGGTTCAGCCAGACGTCATCGGTGGTGCCAACGGCCCCTGAGGGCAGGTAGCCGTCGGGGACCAGCCGTCCGTCGCAGCGCTGGAAGACGATCAGGAGCCGCCCTTGTGCTCCCCATCTGCGGGGGGTGAGCAGTTCGCGGCAGTCTTCATACCGCCCCTGGTCAACGCGGTGCTCATGCCTCAACGACCAGAGAAAGGTCTCGTCTACGACGACCAGGCGCCGGGCCTTCCGGCTGCTGCGGACCATTCCGGGACGGTAGTCCCATCCCACGCCGTTCCACGGTCGACGGCAGCCGCTCCGCGCCATACCCGTGCCAGATGGGGCGGGAAGCAACGGGGAGCCGCGAGGACTCACGGCTAGACCGACGCATACCCGCAGATCAGGGTCCGCCGGCTCAGGCGCAACCCGCAGCCTCACCCTTCCGCACCGGTGCTCTACAGCAGCGGAGTACGGCAATCGACGTGAGCGTATTCGGCGCCCACGTCGATCATGGATGGGAAAGGCTGCCGTAGCGGAACCCACGGTGAAGATGCGTACGCCGTACTACCCGTCGTGTTCGTCCCGGCCTTCTGCGAAGACGAAGAGTGGTTTGCCGCCATGTGCGGGTGCTTCGGCGAGCGAGATGGCTTCGGTGAAGCGTTTGAGCGGGAACGGCTGGCCTTCGGGGATGCTCAGCACCTCATCGGCGACGAGACTGCGAACCTCGGACAGCGCGCGCAGCGCATCCGCAGGTGATGCAGTGCCGAACCAGCGGTTCAGCCAGAAGCCACGGACTACTTTGGTCTCGTAGATAACCGAGCGCGCCGACAGCGGGATCGTCAGTGCTGCCGGGTCAGTCTGCCGATGGGTGGAGAGCGCGCCGTAGACCACGGTCTCTCCCCCAGGAGCCAATGCCTGGGACACCTGGGCACCCACGTGGCCCGCGACGCAGTCGATGGCCTTGCGCACGCCGGCCGGGCCTCCAATCTCAGCCACACGCTGCACCAGGTCCTCGTCCTCGGTGCAAATGACCTCGTCGCCACCGAGCGCCTTGATCTCCTCAACGGCATCGCGCCGCCGCACCACATTGATCGTGCGAATACCCAGATGCCTGGCCAGCTGAATGACGAGCCGGCCGACGGTGGAGCCCGCGGCCGTCTGCAACAACCATTGACCCTGCTGTACGTCGAGTTCGCGAGTCACCAGGAGCAGCGCGGTCAACGGGTTGACAGCGAGTTGACAGGCGCTGGAGTCGCTCAGACGATCGGGGACCTTCAGAAGCCTATGCGTATCGGCAACGAGGTATTCCTGCCAAGTGCCGGCCACACGCGGCCCGGGTACCGCAGGGACAGCAGCGACCACCACGCGCTCGCCAACCTTCAGTCCCTCAGTATCCGGGCCCAGGACCCCAATACGGCCCACGCATTCCATGTGGCCCCCAACAGTGGGAAATTCGGGGGAGAAACCGTAGCGGCCACGCAGCACATGCAGATCGCTGGCGTGGATCGGAGTCGCCTTCACGCGGATCAACGCCTGACCGGATCCTGGCGTGGGAACAGGACGGGTTTCCAGCCGAAGGACATCACTCGGCTCGCCGACCTCTTGGGCTACGAGCGCGCTCATGGATTGTGGCGTGGGCATGAGATCTCTCCTTCAGTCGCGCTCGGCGTCGGCCGACGGGGCAGCGAAGTGCCCGGCGCACCGCGTCCCAGCAAAGTGGTCGCCCAACAGTCGAGAGAAAAGCAAGACCGACGGCAGTGGACGGTGGTTCACCACAAGGTGTTGCGTCTGCGCCTCTGGGTTCCTGTAGACGACGGCTGGGTTCCTGTAGACGACCGCGATGTTTGCGATCGGCTCACCACGCACCTTCGACGCGTAGCCTCGATGAATCCATTCTCTCCGTACTCATCGACGTAGACGAAGTCCTGGTGCTCCTACAGGGTGCGCGCATAGGCCAGCACCGTACGAACGCCCTCGGCGCCGTGCACGATCCCGTTCAGAACCGAGCCCTCCATCGTCACATCGTCGGCAAGGTTGTCCAGCCAGGCAGCCGTTCCAGTAGGGAACCAGCTTCTGTGAGCGGCCCTACGAATTAGATGAAATAGCCGTAATACGTTTGCCTATTCCTCCCAGGGTGCCGCCTGTTTTCGCGCACTTGTTCGAGAGAATGGTTCTCGGGAAGACACCTGCTCCGGAGGCAGCGCGCACTTCCGCGCCTCCTCCCACACCCCCCAAGGACCCTCGAGAGCCGCCACGGCCTCATCAAGGACCACAAGCAAGACCGGCGGGTGCGCCGGCTTCCGAGCTTCCTGCCGCACGCGACAGGAAGAGGTCATCTCTTTTGGTGTGATCAAAGGAGTTCGGCCGGCCGTCGACGCCACGCCCTACGGCGGGAACGGATGGGAGGGTCCCGCGTACGAGCGGCTTCAGCCCGAGGTTGTCGTGGGCATCAGCGGCGGAGACGCCCCGGGACAGGGACAGGGCGGCCCTCTCCGGTCGGTGATCGGGTGGACCTTCGATCCGTTCTGGCCTCGGGCCGTTTGCTTAGTCGATTCATCGAACGCGCGCCCTAATCGAGTCAGGACGCGAGCAGTGGGCGAGTTGCCACTCTCTGGGCGATATGCGATACGTGGAGGGAAGCCTTTCATCGCTCGCTGGGGACCCCTGCCAGCCCGTCCTGGGAAGAGGGAGCCATGACAGGAGCGAACGAGGCCGCCGGGCGTGTGATCACCGGGCGCTACCGGCTCCTGCGACGACTCGGGGCCGGCGGTATGGGCCGGGTGTGGCTGGCCTACGACCAGGAACTGGCGTGCGAGGTCGCCCTCAAGGAGATCATCCTGCCGCCGGCCGTCCCAGAGCACGAGGTGGGCACCCGGATCGCGAGGGCCCGCGGCGAAGCGCGGCACGCGGCCCGGCTGCGCAACCACCCCCACGTCGTCACCGTGCACGACATCGTGGAGGACAGCGGTCTGCCGTGGATCGTCATGGACTTCGTACCCAGCGCCATGGACCTGGAGGCGGTGGTGCACGAGTGGGGGCCGCTGCCGCCCGCCGACGTCGCCCGGATCGGGCTGGCGGTACTCGACGCCCTGCTGGAGGGCCACCGGCTCGGCATCCTGCACCGGGACGTCAAACCGGCCAACATCCTGCTGACCCACCCCGGCCCGCAGCGCTCCTACCTCACGGAGGGCGGTCAGGTGCTGCTCACCGACTACGGCATCGCACTGGAGCCGAGTTCCGGAGAGGCCCGCCTGACCGCCACGTCGGAGATCCTCGGGACCCCGCGCTTCATGGCCCCGGAACGGACCCGCAGCGAAGCGCCCACCCCGGCCGCCGATCTGTTCTCACTCGGCGCCACCCTCTACTTCGCGCTCGAGGGGACCGGCCCCTTCGACCGTGACTCCGCCCTCGCGACGCTGGGCGCCCTGCTGTTCGAGCCTCCCTCCCCGCCGCGCGGGGCCACGGAGCTGACCCCTGTCCTGCTCGGGCTGCTGGCCAAGGATCCAGCGGACAGGATGGACGGCGACGAGGCCGCCCAGCGGCTCGCCTCCTTGGCCGCCCTGCCCCACCCGTCCCCTTCGCAGCAACCGGCTCTGTCACCGGATGTGACGCCGCACGAGCGGCCCCCTGCCGCGAAGCCGCCGCGCCCTCCGGAGCCGGCCCCGCCGACCGAACCCGTGCTGCCGCCCGAGCCGGAGGAACCGGCCGGCCCGCCCTTGGGGCCCTTGCCGCGCAGAGATGACGAGGCCCGGCTGCGGCCCCGCGCGCCGCGGCCCGGGCACCGACGGGCCAGGCTCATAGCGGGGGTGGTATTGGCGGCGCTGGCCGCAGGGGGCAGCGCCATCTACCTGACACAGTCCCGCTCCTCGAATCCTGACCACGCCGCGCCGGCATCCGTGCTACCGATCCGGGTCGGCGACTCCCCGCAGGGGGTGGCGGTGTCCCCGGACGGGCGCCGGGTCTACGTGGCCAACTTCGCCTCGGGTTCGGTGTCGGTGATCGACGTCGCGACGAACCGAACGGTCGGCGACCCCATCCCCGTCGGCGACACCCCGGAGGGGGTGGACGTGTCGCCGGACGGGCGCAAGGTCTACGTGACCAACAACTCCTCGGCCTCGGTGTCCGTGATCGACGCGACGAGGAACCGAACGGTCGGCAGCCCCATCCCCGTCGGCGACACCCCGGAGGGGGTGGACGTGTCGCCCGATGGGCGCAAGGTCTACGTGGCCAACGGGAGCTCGAGTTCCGTTTCGGTGATCGACACCGCGACGAACCAGACGGTCGGCGACCCCGTCTCCGTCGGCCTGTTCCCCCAGGGGGTGGCGGTATCGCCGGACGGGCGCCGGGTCTACGTGACCAGCCTGGGCTCCGGTTCGGTGTCGGTGATCGACACCGGGACGAACCGAACCGTGGGCAGCCCCATCCGCGTCGGCTCCCGCCCGTCCGGGATCGCAGTGTCCCCGAACGGGAACCACGCCTACGTGACCAACTCGGGCTCCGATTCGGTGTCGGTGATCGACACCGCGACGAACCGAACCGTGGGCAGCCCCATCCCCGTCGGCTCCCGCCCGTCCAGGATCACGGTGTCCCCGAACGGGAACCACGCCTACGTGACCAACTCGACCTCGAGTTCCGTTTCAGCGATCGACACCGCGACGAACCAGACGGTGGGCAGCCCCATCTCCGTCGGCTCCCGCCCGTCCGGGATCACGGTGTCCCCGGATGGGCGCCAGCTCTACGTTGCCAATGGCAGCTCAAGTTCGGTGTCGGTGATCACGTTCTGAAGGGCATCCGAAAGCGCGGGCCAGGACTGCGACGGCCTGGACCCGTTCAGAAAACGTGAGGGCGGTGGTGTTGCCTCACCTCACGGCGGGGTGCAGCCCGGCGGATCCCAGACGCGGTCGTGATTCTCGTCGTAGTGATAACCCGTGCAAGAGTCGTGTGGTGCCGATCTCGACGATTCGACCGCGGCTTTCGTTGCCTGAGGCACCGCCTCGGCGGTCGCCACGCCCACCGTTCCAGCGAACAGCGCCGCAGCGCAGGACACACCGACGAGGTATCGGATGCAGCTCCAGGCGCTTTTCACCATAATTTTCTCCCTTTGGGCGGATGTGTCACGTCCCACCAGCGTGGGAGCTGGCCATGACGGTGTCAAACGGCCTTCGAGGAAGTTCCGCCCTGGAGCCGTGGAGGGGAGGGCCCTGGAGCCACAGAAGGGAGGTGAGTCCGGCCCTCTTGTGTAGACCGGGTCAAGGGGGTCGTCGGTCAGGGGCACCGGACGTCGGGCGCCGGAGACACCGCCTGCTCAGGGTTCTTCCTCTGCCTCCAGGGCACTCGGCCGGTGAGACTGCGCGGAGGTACTGAGATGAGCGCCGGAGAGAAAGCCAAGGCAAAGGCCGAACAGGTTGTCGGAAAGACCGTGCGAAAGGCAGCCCACGCGGTACACAAGGAGACCCTCGCAGCAAAGGGCGCCGCCCTGGAAGCGCGGGGCAAGATGCGGGGCACGAAGGAGAGGACCAAGGACTCCTTCAAACACTGACGCTGTCGTCACATCGAGTCACCGAGGTCGCGTGGCGCCGAACCGTGCATACGGTCCAGACCGCAGCGGCTGCAGCCGGCCGGCCAGGGCCGAGCCAGTCTCAGCGGCTCCCCTGGCCGCTGCTGAAACATGGCCGCGACCAGGCAGTTGGCCCCCGCGCGGCCCGCCGTCCCGGAGCTGGCGGGCCAGCGCCTCGGAAGGCGCCGTCGCGGGGTAAACGGAACCTACGCCTCGGCCGGCCAAAACGGAAGGCCCCTTTTCCGCACCGGCCGGTTCGCCCGTTTATAGGCGGATTAGCAGAATCTGGCACAGTTTTCCGCGACCGCCCTTCGGCATGCCGGTCGGGGTGCTCGGCGTCGGGCCCCCGCAATCCGTGTGGGAGTGACCGCAACTTCCAGCGGCTGCTTCGGGACGACAACTCCCCTTCTCGTCGGACCCGTTCACGAAGGTGCCCCCGACAGGACTTCCACCTTGCCGGTGTCGAGCGAGTAGTAGGCGCCGACCACGGCAAGAGTGCCCTTCGCCACGAGTGGGGCAAGGTCCTGGTTGGAGCGCAGGGCGGTCGCGGTCAACGTGACCTGGGCACGGGCCATGGTCTCCGCCGGGTCGGTGCCGCCTTCCCTGACCGCCTGCTCGTAAGCGGGCTGCAGAGCCCTGACGATCGCCTGCAGGTTGCCGGGCAGTGGTTTGCTGTCGCGAAGAGACTTGTACGCCGCCTCGACAGCGCCGCAGCGCTGATGCCCGAGAACCACGACAAGCGGGGTTCCGCTCGTCATGGGTCCGTACTCGACGGAGCCGGTGACCACCGGGTCGATCGCCTCGCCGCCCGTGCGCATCACGTACAGGTCACCCAACCCGGTGTCGAAGAGGAGCTCGGGCGGCACCCGGGAGTCGATGCACGAGAGGACCGACCCAAAGGGTTCCTGTTCCTGGGCCACCAGCTGACGGCGGTCCGGATCCCGGTCGGGGTGGTGCAGGTCTCCGCTCACCCAGCGCCCGTTGCCTTCCATCAGCCTCGCGAATGCCGTGGAGGGCGTGGTCGGCCGCGCACTGGGCGAGGCGCTGGGCGAGGTGCTGGGAGAGGTGCTGGGAGAGGTGCTGGGAGACGACGTGGTGGCACTCGTCGACGAGCACCCCGCAAGCGTGACCATTGCGCCCGCAAATGCGCCGACCAGTACAGCTCTGCGATCCGGGCGTCCTGCTGTGTCCATCGGTCGTTCCCCTCGATCGTCAGCCTCGATGCCGCTCCGACCCGTCCGTGCGTCGTGACGAGGGCAATGGTTCAACAGGAGGCGGGCGACCCGGCCGCAGGCGCGAGCGGGCATGGGCTGCAATGCCTCCGACGGCCCTGTGCAGCTGCGACGCCTTCCGATGTCTCCTGGGGGCGCCCCGAGCCATGGTTCGGGGCGGACCGCGCCCTGTGAGGCGCACCTGCTCCCGGCTCGACCGCCACCGGTGGAGCAGCCGCTGTGCGGGGCCTAGCGTCGGAGGAAGGAAGTCCTCCACATCCGCTTGCCGGGAGGGTGATCATGGACATCAAGGGTTCGACAGCTCTTGTCACGGGAGCCAACCGTGGCATCGGGCTGGCCTTCGCCCAGGCACTGCTCGCTCATGGCGCCGCCAAGGTGTACGCCGGTGTCCGTGAGCCGGAGACTGTCCGCGACCCCGGGCTCACCCCGCTCCGCCTCGACGTCACCGACGAGAAGCAGGTCGCCGCGGCCGCACGGACCGCCGGCGATGTCGGCATCGTCATCAACAACGCCGGGGTCACCGGTGGCCCGCCCCTCCTCGAAGGGTCGTTCGACGGTGCCAGGCGCGAGATGGAGGTCAACTACTTCGGAACCTGGGCCGTCTCGCGTGCCTTCGCACCCGTGCTGGCCGCCCAGGGAGGCGGCGCGCTGGTCACCATGCTGTCGGTGGCGTCGTGGGTGGCCAACCGACGGTTTCCGAGCTACGCGGCCTCCAAGGCGGCTCAGTGGTCGCTGACGAACGCCTTCCGGCTGGCGCTGCGGGAGCAGGGCACGCTGGTGGTCGGCGTGTACGCCGGCTATGTGGACACCGATCTGGCGGCGGATGTCGACTCCCCGAAGATCCTTGCCTCCGAAGTGGCCGAGCGGACGATGGCCGCGCTACTCCATGACGAACCCGAAGTGCTGGTCGACGACGCCACCCGCCGCGTACGCGCCGCGCTCTCGGGGGATCTGGAGACGCTGTACGCCGGTCGCTGACCGTACGCCGATCAGTGACCGTACGCCGATCAAGCTCCCTGCACCGGTCGGTGACCGCCCCGGACCCAGGTTCGGAGCCCGACAGGCAAGCGGTGTCCTCCGTCTCCTACGCCTCGTCCGGCCGACGAGTGCGACAGGAGAAGCATCGGCCACAGAGGGCACAACAGCCGCGGAGGCCACAGGCATCGCCCGACCTCAGGGGCTGAGGCAGCTCACCGCGGAGCGGGGCCGTGCAGGGACTCCTCGTCGTCGTGTGCCGCGTACGGGTGGACGAATCCCTCGTCGTCGAACGCGGTGAACCAGTCGCCGACCTCCGTGGCCTCGATGTCCAGGTCCTCGTCGACGCCGTCCACGAACGCCTCCAGTGCCGTGGCGACCTCTTCCGTCAGGAGGTCGTAGAGGTCGACCGTGACCTCGGCCTGGGCGAGCAGGAATTTCAGCAGGAGTTCCTCGGCCACGCAGGTCGGGCGGGTGAAGTGGGGCTGGGTGAGGCGGGCGGTCAGGGTGACCGCGGTGACCGTGAGGCGGCGGGCGAACAGGACCGTGTACTCGTCGGCGAACTGCGGGGGCAGGTCGTCCAGGAGCATGAAGGTGGCGTCGCTGACGGCCACCGTCGGGCCGTCCTCCTCCAGACTGGCGAGGTCGGTGAAGAGTGAGTCCACCAGGAGGTCGAGGGCGAACACGACGGCTCCGGCCGCGGTTTCGGCCGCCTCCCGGCCCACGGTCCGCTCCTCCGGATCGTCGGAGTAGCCGAAGAAGTCCAGCGGGAAGGCCGCCAGAGCGGGCGCCAGCGCGCGGAGTCGGCAGCGCATGGTCTCGACTTCGGAGGGGTCGAGACGGCCCGGGGCCACGGCGGGCTCGGCCGCCGCATGGCGTCGTGCGCGCTCCGCCGGGTCGGCCGGCGGGGCGTCGGGGCCGTCGGCCGCGTCGAGGCTCTCCTGGAGGAGTTCGGAGTTCAGTTCCACTCCGCACCGGGTGATCTGCCAGTCGGCGAGCGGTTCGGTGCGCTCCAGGAGTTCGGCTACGACCTCACGAGCGGCGTCCTCCGCGAACTCCAGCGCCGGTGCGTCCACGAAGAGCTTCAGCAGGGCCCCGCCGGGATGGGCGGCGATGACGTCGTCCATCAGCTCGATCTCCATGCCGTCGGGCCCCTCGATCGCCTCGAGCGAGTCGAACGCCTTCCGCATCAGGAAGATGACGCCCTCGCGCTGGAGCGCGTCGAGTTCCGGAGCGCCCTTGGGAGGGGCCAGGGCCACGGTCACCAGGTAAGTCACACCCTCATCGTGCCCGAGTCGTCCCGTCTGGGGGGAGGGAATCAGGGGGACGAACTCAGCCGTTGGCCGGGCCGCCCCCGAGGCTCGTGATCTTCGCCGACGCCCGGCGCCGCGCCTCGGCGGGCCGGCGGGAACATCGGACGGGCGCCGTAGCCGTCACCAGGCTGCGTCCACATCCGGACGGCATCCCACGGCCGTCCCGGCGTCCTACCGTCCCGCCGTCCCGCCGTCCCGCCGCCTCAGGCCGAGCGCTTGCGGGACGCCGTCTTCTTGGCCGTGCTGTCTTGTGCCGCGCTCTTCTTCGCGGCCGTCTTCGCGGTCTTCGCAGTCTTCGCGGTCTTTGCGGTCTTTGCGGTCTTTGCGGTCTTCGCCGTGGACTTGGACGCCGTCTTCGCCGCGGTCGTCTTCCTCGCGCTCTGGGCGGACCGGGCCGTCGACTTCCTCGCGGGCGCGGTCTTCCTGGCGGCCGTCTTCTTCGCCGCCGCGGACGTCGACTTCTTGCCGCCCGTCTCCTTGGGGGTGGTACGACGTCGGCTGAGGGGCCTGACCTCGGCCTCCTCGGTCGGCGCCGGTTCCTCGCCCCGGGAGACCCGGGCGTCGCGCACGCTCTTCTCGAGGGCCGCCATCAGGTCCAGCACCTTGCCGCCGGCGCCGGGCTCGGGGGCCTCGGGCAGGGTCTCGCCGGCCACCTTCGCCGCGATGACCTCCTCCAGCGCCTCGCGGTACTCGTCGTGCAGATCCGCCAGGTCGACCTCGCCGAGGGTGTCCATCAGGGCGTCCGCGAGGTCGAGTTCCTTGTCGCGGATGGTGACGTCGACGTCCGGGACCACGCCTTCGGGGGCGCGTACCTCGTCCGGCCACAGCAGGCCGTGCAGGGCGATGGCGTCGCCGACCACGCGCAGCATGCCCAGACGTTCCCGGCCGCGCAGCGCGTACTTGGCGATGGCGACCCTGTTGCTGCGCTTGAGGGCCTCGCGCAGGAGGGTGTACGGCTTGGCGGCGGGGGCTCCGCTCGCGGCGAGGTAGTAGGCCGTGTCCATCTGGAGCGGGTCGATCCGGTCGTCCGGCACGAAGGCGACGACCTCGATCGTGCGGGCGGTCGGGATCGGAAGGTGGGAGAGGTCCTCGTCGCTGATCGGAATGATCGTGCCGTCCGCGTCCTCGTACCCCTTGCCGATCTCCGCCGGGCCGACCTCGCGGTCCTCCAGTTCGCACACCTTGCGGTACCGGATGCGGCCGTTGTCGCCGGTGTGGATCTGGCGGAAGGAGATGGAGTGGCTCTCGGTGGCGTTCACCAGCTTGATCGGGATGGTCACGAGGCCGAACGAGATGGCGCCGTTCCATATGGATCGCACGTGCGGCACCCATCCTTCCGGCTTCCGGTGTTACACAGCTGAATGTCTGGGATTGTCATCGTATGACGCCTATCACAGAGGTGGAGGGGCGGCGGGTTCCGCTCAGCAACCTGGAGAAGGTGCTGTATCCGGAGACCGGCTTCACCAAGGGGGAGCTGGTGCACTACTACGCGACCACCGCCGGGGTGCTGCTGCCGCATCTGCGCGACCGTGCGGTGTCCTTTCTGCGCTATCCGGACGGGCCGGACGGGCAGGTGTTCTTCACCAAGAACGTGCCGCCGGGTACGCCCGAGTGGGTCACGACCGCGGAGGTCCCCCGGTCGGAGGGGCCAGCCCGGATGGTGGTCGTGCAGGACCTGGCGAGTCTGGTCTGGGCGGCGAACCTGGTGACCGAGTTCCACACGCACCAGTGGCTGGTGCAGTCGCCGGAGGAGGCCGACCGGCTGGTCTTCGACCTGGACCCCGGGGCGCCCGCGACGATCGTGCACTGCTGCGAGGTGGCTCTGTGGCTGCGGGAGCGGCTCGCCGCGGACGGGATCGAGGCGTATGCCAAGACGGCGGGGTCGAAGGGGCTGCATCTGCTGGCCGCGGTGCGCGGGGCCTCGTCGGAGCGAGCGAGTGAGTACGCGAAGGGGCTTGCGGTGGAGGCCGAGCGGGCGATGCCCCGGCTGGTCGTGCATCGGATGACGAGGAGTCTGCGGCCGGGGAAGGTGTTCGTCGACTGGAGTCAGAACGCGGGGCGGAAGACCACGGCTGCGCCGTACACGCTGCGGGCTCGGCGGGTTCCGATGGTGTCGGCGCCGGTGACGTGGGAGGAGGTTGCGGGGTGCGGGGCTCCGGGGCAGTTGGAGTTTCTGGCCGAGGACATCACGCCGCGGGTGCAGGACCGTGGGGATCTGCTGGCGGGGCTGCTGGATCGTGGGCGGGCGGTGGCGCTGCCCTGAGGGGTGCTCACCCCCACCGCCCCTGCCCGTCCCGTCGAGGGGACTCCGTCCCCTGCCACCCCTGCCGGGGGCCGCCCGCCCCCGGACACCCACTGTCGGCCTGAACGGGCCTTGTCCTCGAACGCCGGACGCGCTGATTTCGCCGGCGCTCACCCTCGCCTTCGCGCTCGAAACGCCGGACGGGCTGATTTCGCAAGCCCTCGCCCTCGCCCTCGCCCCGCCCTCGCCCTCACCTTCGCCCTCACACACCGGACGGGCTGATACAGCGCGTACCCCCTCCTACACCCTCCCCCACGTGTTCCGGTCCCGGGCCATCGCGTGCAGTGCCTCCACGTCCGCCGGCTTCAGTACTCCGCCCAGGCGGGCCAGGGTCGGCAGGTCACCGTCCTGGAGGATGCGGAGGGCGCGCGGTGGGACCGTGAGGCGTACGTCGGCCGGGCCCAGGAGGGCCAGGACGGGGCGGACCTCGGCGGTCAGGGCGTAGGAGGCGCGGTCGGCGTCGGAGCGGAGGCGGCGGAGCAGGGGCTCGGGCTCGTGGCGGCCCAGGATGATCATCGGGTCGGCCACGTGGACACGCTGCTTGCGGGCGTACAGGGCGTGGACGGCGAACAGGCCGCCGGGGCCGAGGAGCAGATGGTGGATGCGGTCGCCGCCGGGGAGCGGGACGGAGTGCAGGGCGTGCCAGCCGACGCCCTCCAGCTGGTCGAGCGCCTCGCCGACGGCCTGCTCGGCGGCCAGGGCGCGCCGGCGCGCGTCCGGGCGGAGCCGGTGGGCGGGGCCGGGGTCCCGGTCCAGGGCGACGAGCAGGGCCTCGCCGGGGCGGTTGGGCGCGAGGTCGTCGTCCGGGTGCAGGGTCAGCCGGGCCAGCTCCGCCGGCGTGGGCACGGGGGGCGGGCCCACGGTCACCGGGCCGGTCAGGAACGGTTTCAGGGCCTCGAGCACATCCGCCTCGCGGTCCTCGCGGATCAGGTTCACCCGGCCGGTCTCCCGGTCGTACCAGGCGATGTTCACTCCGTCCGGGCCGCAGACGTACAGCCGTTCGCGGCCGTGCCGCCAGGTCGGCACCACGCGCAGTCCGCTCATGCGCCATCACCCCTCGACCATGGGAACAGGCGGGGTGCTCCCACGCAAGAAGCCGGTTATTTTGGAGAGCGGCCCTGCGAGGGGGAGTTGGGGAGGCGCCGGTGCGGACCCTGGGACAGCAGCCCGGCATACCGGCTCCGGACAGCCCGTGGAGCGAGATCGAGCCCGGCCTGTGGATGGGCGGGCACGAGTTCCGGGGCCGTTCGGGGCGGCTGGAGGTCGCCGTCGTACGAGATCAGTTCGACGTGGTGCAGAGCCTGCTGAGACTGCCGGGGTACGGACCGGGTCCCGGGACCGAGCATCATGTGTGGCCGATTCCGGACGGCCCGCTGGACGGGACGCAGCTCGCCGGGGTGATTCGGCTGGCGCGTGCGGCGCACGAGGCGCTGGACGCCGGCCGGTCGGTGCTGGTGCGCTGCTACCACGGCTACAACCGCTCGGGCCTGGTCGTCGCGCACACCCTGGTCCGGCGGGGCCTCACCGCCCAGGAGGCGATCGAGCTGATCCGGACCCGGCGCTCCCCGTGGGCGCTGCACAACGACCTGTTCGTGGAGTACCTGCGCGCGGGGCTGGCCACCGCCCGGCTGCTGGAGGAACTGGCCGAGTAGCCTCTGCTCCAGCACCGCCCCGAGTGCGCAAAAAGGACTTCCCTACGAATAAGGTGTACGGGGCCACGACCGTCCCCGAAGCCCCAGGAGCCCCGTGTCAGCCCGTACCGCGCGCACCGCCCTCACCGCGGCCGCTGTCGCCCTGCTGTCGGTGACGGCGGCGGGCTGTGGGGACAGGGGCGGACTGCAGGGCGCCGGGGCCACCCCGACCGCGGTCAGCCCCGCCAGGCTCTGGCCGGACCTCAGGCCGGCGTCCAGCCCGGCCTACCCGTACGACGTGGCGACCAGGGCGATCGTCAAAGGGGTGACGGTCCCCGGTGACGACATCCGGAAGGTCGATCCGGTGGACGTCGTCGAGGCGGAGATCGAGGCGCACCCCGACGACTACGGCTCGAAGGGCGCCTACCACGCGACCGCGGAACGGATGAAGGAGTGCCGTCCGGGCGGGGACGAGGCGCGCTGCCCGCTGCTGAAGGCGTACCACCGGGACCTCACGGGGGACGGCCGGGCCGACCTGACGCTCGGCTTCCGGCTCTACCCGACCAACCAGACGGCCGTGCGGGTCTACACCGTCGAGAAGCACAAGCTGGTGCAGGTGCTGGCCGACAACGACGCGATCATCGGGGTGGAGCTGGCCGGCCGGGCGCTGATCGAACGTTCCCCGGCCGACATCTCCGGCTACGAGTACCGCACCACCTGGGTGTGGGACCCCGAGCAGCGCGCGATGGCCTTCTCCCGCGACGAGTACCTGCACACCGGTGACGGCCGGCACGGCAAGAAGCCGTCGCCGTCCGCGTCGGCCGGCCCGTCCGCGAGCACGCCATGAGGCTCGCGCTGCCCCGGTGGGCCGGGACGCTCGCGGTGAAGTCGGCGGCGTTCATCACGGTGATGTGCTGCGCGCTGGCCGCGCTGCTCGGCGTCCTGGTGCATGTGTCGGTGACCAACCAGACCGTCGGCCAGGCCCGCGACCTGGCACTGTCCCGGCTCCAGGACGCCACGCAGGCGTACGAGGCCGGGGACACACTGCTGCCGGGTGCCGGGGTGGACCCCGCGGGCCTGCCGGTGCGGCTGCGGGCGCTCGCGCTGGCCGGCAAGCGCGGCACGATGGTCACCACGCACCGGGGCCGGCCGACCATGTGGGCGGCGGGCCCGGCCGACGGCCACCGGGCGCTCGCGGTGGAGGTCGACTATTCGCAGCAGGCCGGTACGATCGCCGGGCTCGACCGGTCCATCCTGTGGTCGTCGGTGCTGGCGATCGGGGCGACGCTGCTGGTCGGCGCGTTCGCGGTGACCCGGGTGACCCGGCGGCTGCACGGGACCGCGCAGGTGGCCCGGCGGATCAGCGCCGGCGATCTGGACGCCCGTGTGAACGACTCCCGGACCAAGGATCCGTCGCGCCCGCAGGACGAGGTGGCCGCGGTCGCCGCCGCGCTGGACTCCATGGCGTCCTCGCTGCAGAGCAAGCTGCTGAGCGAGCAGCGGTTCACCGCGGACGTGGCCCATGAGCTGCGCACCCCGCTGACCGGGCTGCATGCGGCGGCCGAGCTGCTGCCGCCGGGCCGGCCGACCGAGCTGGTCCGGGACCGGGTGGCGGCGCTGCGCACGCTCACCGAGGACCTGCTGGAGATCTCCCGCCTGGACACCGGCCGGGAGAGGCTGGAGGTGGACACCGAGGAGCTGGGCGCACTGGCCGGGCGGGTGGTGCGGGCCTCGGGGACCGAGACCGAGGTGCTGATCGTGCGGGACGTCCGGGTGGAGACCGATCGGCGGCGCCTGGAGCGGGTGCTGGGGAATCTGGTGGCCAACGCGCACAAGCACGGGGCACCTCCGGTGGTTCTGACGGTGGACGGGCCTGTGGTGACCGTGCGGGATCACGGGGGCGGGTATCCGAAGTACCTGGTGGCCCACGGGCCTCAGCGGTTCCGTACGGAGGGTGGGGCCAAGGGGCACGGGCTCGGGCTGACCATCGCGTGGGGGCAGGCGGAGGTGCTGGGGGCGCTGCTCTCGTTCGCCAATGCGGTGGATGGCGGGGCTGTTGCGACGCTGACCTTGCCTGCGGGCGAGTAGAGCACGGGGCTGCGGGTGGTTTCCGGGCTCTCCCTCGGGTGCGGCCGAGCGCACCCGCGCGGCGGAGCCGCATATCGATACGGCCCCGCGCCCCTTTGGGGCGCGTGGCCTACACTCCGCACACAAGGCACCCTATTTGGGTAAGTTCCGGACATGACCAAGGCCGGAACCGCCGTGGCGGCGCCGCAGGCATCCGCCCGCGCCGTACGCCTCCCCCGCCGCCGTGGCATCGAACTCGCCCTGATCGTGCTGGCCGTGCTGCTGTCCGTGTACGGCTACTGCGCGGTGGGCCTGGCGAAGACCGGTACCGTCCCGCCCGGTGCCGCCGGTTACGGCGCCGGGCTCGGCGTGCTCGCCCTGTGCGCGCATCTCGCGGTCCGCATCCGGGCGCCGTACGCCGACCCCCTCCCGCTGCCCATCGGCGTGCTGCTCAACGGCCTCGGCCTGGTGCTGATCTACCGGCTGGACCTGGAGACGCCGGGCGACCGGGCGGCGCCCGCCCAACTGGTGTGGTCCACGCTCGGGGTGGGCCTGTTCATCGTCGTCGTGCTGATGCTGCGCGACCACCGGGTGCTCCAGCGCTACTCCTACGTCTGCGTGGTCGCGGCCCTCGTCCTCCTCCTGCTGCCGATCCTGTTCCCGGCGGTCAACGGCGCCCGCATCTGGATCCGGATCGCCGGACTCTCCTTCCAGCCGGGCGAGTTCGCGAAGGTGCTGCTCGCGGTGTTCTTCGCCGCCTACCTCGCCGCCAACCGCAACGCGCTCGCCTACACGGGCCGCCGGCTGTGGCGGCTGCAGTTCCCGACCGGGCGCGTGCTCGGGCCGATCGTCACCATCTGGCTGCTGAGCGTGGGCGTCCTGGTGCTGGAGCGCGACCTCGGCACCTCGCTGCTCTTCTTCGGCCTGTTCGTCGTCCTGCTGTACGTCGCCACCGGCCGCACCGGCTGGATCGCGGTCGGCCTGGTGCTCGCCGTGTTCGGCGCGGTCGCCGTCGGCCGCCTGGAGCCACACGTGAACGGCCGGATCGAGGACTGGCTGCACCCCTTCGCCACCATCGAGGCCGGACAGGGCCCCAACCAGCTCTCCCAGTCCCTGTTCGCCTTCGCGGCGGGCGGGGTCCTCGGCACCGGGCTCGGGCTCGGCCACTCCGTCCTCATCGGCTTCGCCGTCAAGTCGGACTTCATCCTGGCGACAGCCGGGGAGGAACTGGGCCTCGCGGGCCTCGCGGCGATCTTCGTGCTCTACGCCCTGCTGGTGGAGCGCGGATACCGGGCGGGCCTCGCGCTGCGCGAGCCCTTCGGCCGGCTCCTCGCGGTCGGCCTCGCCTCGATCGTCGCGCTTCAGGTGTTCGTGATCGCGGGCGGGGTCACCGGTCTGATCCCGCTGACCGGCATGGCGATGCCGTTCCTCGCCCAGGGCGGCTCCTCGGTCGTCACCAACTGGACGATCGTGGCCCTGCTGATCCGGGTGAGCGACTCGGCCCGCAGTCAGTACGACGGGCAGGTGGCCCGGTGACCGAGTACGGCAACGGCCGGCCCATGGCCAGATACATCCGGCACGCGTCCGCGTTCAGCGTCCTGTTGCTGGCCGCCCTGCTGGGCAACGCCGCCCGGGTACAGGTCGTACAAGCCGGCTCCTACGACGCCAACCCGGCCAACCGCCGCCCCACGATCGCCCGTTACCAGCATCCGCGCGGTGACATCCTGGTCGGCGGCGAACCGGTCACCGGCTCCACGGACACCGGCGAGCAGCTGCGCTACGAACGCACGTACCGGAACGGCCCGCTGTACGCACCGGTCACCGGCTTCGCCTCGCAGATGTACGGCACCACGTTCCTGGAGAACGCGGAGGACGCGGTGCTCTCCGGCACCGACCCGATGCTGTCGCCGTTCCCGGTGTGGAACGACGTGGCGCGGGCCGCCGGCCCGGCCGGGAACGTCGTCACCACGCTCGACCGGGGCGCCCAGGAAGCGGCCTACCGAGGGCTGCACGGGCGCCGGGGCGCGGTGGCCGCGATCGAGCCGGGCACCGGCCGCATCCTGGCGCTGGTGTCGACACCGTCGTACGACCCCGCCGCGCTGTCGGGCAACAGCGAGGCGACGGCCTCGGCGTGGGCGCGGCTCAACCACGACCCGGAGAAGCCGATGCTCAACCGGGCGGTGCGGCAGACCTATCCGCCGGGCTCGACGTTCAAGGTGGTCACCGCGGCCGCGGCGCTGGACGCGGGCGTGACCGTGGACCTGGACGCGCGTACCGACTCCCCCGACCCCTACCGGCTGCCCGGCACCACCACCCGGCTGACCAACGAGGGCGACGGCTGCGCGGACACCTCGCTGCGGGAGGCCTTCCGATGGTCGTGCAACACGGTGTTCGCCAAGCTGGGTGTGGACGTCGGGGTGACGGACATGGCGGCCACGGCCGAGGCGTTCGGCTTCAACGACGGCCGGCTGAGCGTTCCCTTCCCCGTCTCCCCCAGTAGCTTCGACACCAGCGTGGACAAGGCCCAGTTGGCGCTGTCCTCGATCGGGCAGTACAACACGCGGGCCACCCCGCTGCAGATGGCGATGGTCGCGGCGGCCGTCGCCAACGGCGGCCGGCTGCGGACGCCGTACCTGGTGGACCGGACCACCCGGCGCGGCGGCGAGACGCTCGCGGGCGGCGGGCTGCAGCCCGCCCGGCAGGTGATGCGCCCGTCCACGGCCGTGCAGCTGAGGGAGCTGATGACCGACGTGGTCACGGAGGGCACCGGCACCAACGCGGCCCTCCCCGGTGCCGTCGTCGGCGGCAAGACCGGCACCGCCCAGCACGGCGTGGGCAACTCCGGTGTGCCGTACGCCTGGTTCGTCTCCTGGGCGCAGGCCGAGGGCGACCTGGAGCCGAAGGTCGCGGTCGCGGTGGTGGTCGAGGACGCCTCGGCGGACCGGGGCGAGATCAGCGGCGGCGGGGACGCGGCACCGATCGCCCGGGAGGTGATGCGGTCGGTTCTCGGGTTGTGAGACGGAGGACGCCGTTCCCAGCGCAGGAGGCGCCGGCGGTCAGCCGATCGGCTCGATCATCTCGGAGCGGATCTTGAGGGTGTTCCGGGCGGCGGCGTCGAGGTCCACGTCGGCGGAGTCCTTCTGCTTCAGGTCGACCTCGCCGATCACGGCCGCCGTGTTGCCGTCCGCCCAGGAGCAGACCGGGTAGGTGAGCGTCAGCTGGGCCTGCTTCTGTGTGAGCACCTCGCAGCTGACGGTGACGTCCGCACCGGAGGGGGTGACGTCCTTCTCGGGTTCGACCACCGTCACCCCGTTGGCCTCGGTGGCCCCCTTGAGCATGCTGCTCCGGACGTCGTCCTCGTTCTTGAACCGGCCGTACATGCTCGACACCAGCAGCATGCCCTTGGAGTCGTCGCCGCCCGGGCTGTAACGGCCGACCAGGGCGTGGATGTCCTTGGCGTCCCAGGCACCGTCGGCCTCGTCCTCGACCTTCTGTCCCTCGGTGTCGGAGAGGTCCTGGGCGAGTACGTACGTCCCGTCCACCAACTCGTGGGGCAGGGTGAGCTTGTTCTCGGCCGCGGGGAAGTCGGTCCCGAGCACCGCCCCGAGCCCCCCGACGGAGCCGAGCACGACCAGACCGACGACCCCGCCCACGATCCCCAGCGCCAGACCGACCCCACGCTTCTTCGGAGGGGGACCCATCGGCGGCACGCCCCACGCGGGGTACGGCTGCTGCTGGGGGTACGGCTGCGGAGGGTACGGCTGCTGCTGGGGATACGGGGAGCCGTACGGCCCGGGAGGCGGCGGGGCCTGTGGCGGTTGCTGCCCGTACGGGTACTGCGGCTGCTGGGGCTGGTTCGGGTACGGCGGCTGCTGGCTCGGATACGGCTGCTGCGGCGGAGGCATGGACACGCCAGCACGCTACTGCACCCGGGCGAGCACGCCGTAACCGCACCCCGTGCAGGTCAGGCCCCGTCCGCCCCCGACTCGATCGCCCCCTGCACCTCGGCCACCCGCTCCCGCTCCTCCGCTGCGAAACGTTCCGCGTCCAGCCGCTCGGCGATCTCCTCGTCCTGGGCCATCAGCAGATCCAGACTGGAATCGCCCATCTCGAACACGCCCATGTCGACATAGGCCTGCTGGAGCCGCTTGCCCCACAGGCCGATGTCCTTGACGCAGGGCACGATGCGACTGAACAGAAGGCGGCGGAAGAGCTGGAGGAACTCGGAGTCCGCGCTGATCCGCTCGGCCTCCGCCCGGGAGATGCCGAAGTTCTCCAGCACCTCGATGCCGCGCAGCCGGTCGCGCATCAGATAGCAGCCCTCGATGACGAACTCCTCGCGCTCCCTCAGCTCGGCGTCCGTGAGCTGCCGGTAGTAGTCGCGCAGGGCCATCCGTCCGAAGGCCACGTGACGGGCCTCGTCCTGCATGATGTACGCCAGGATCTGCCGGGGCAGCGGCTTGTTCGTGGTGTCGCGGATCATGCCGAAGGCGGCGAGGGCCAGGCCCTCGATGAGGACCTGCATGCCGAGGTAGGGCATGTCCCAGCGACTGTCGCGGAGGGTGTCACCGAGCAGCGACTGGAGGTTGTCGTTGATCGGATAGAGCATCCCTATCTTCTCGTGCAGGAAGCGGCCGTAGATCTCCGCGTGCCGGGCCTCGTCCATCGTCTGGGTCGCCGAGTAGAACTTGGCGTCCATGTCCGGTACCGACTCCACGATCCGCGCCGCGCAGATCATCGCGCCCTGCTCGCCGTGCAGGAACTGGCTGAACTGCCAGGAGGCGTAGTGCCGGCGCAGCTCGCCCTTGTCCTTGTCGGTGAGCTTGGCCCAGTACGGGGTGCCGTACAGCGACATCGACTCCTCGGGGGTGCCGAGCGGGTCGTACGGGTCGACCTCCAGCTCCCAGTCGATGCGCGTCTGCCCGTCCCACTGTTTGTCCTTGCCCTTCTGGTACAGGGCGAGCAGGCGGTCCCGGCCCTCGTCGTACTCCCAGCTGAACCGGGCCGCGCCCGTGGCAGGCACCTGCCAGGAGGAGCTTTGAGGGTCGTTGGCGTACAGGTCATGGCTCGGCATACTCCGCAGGCTCACACGTAGACCGCGAGTCAACAAGTCGTGCGCAAGGGATTGACTGTCTTGCTGACAGGCAGTCTCATAAGAGGCGGACGACGTACCCCGGGTAACGAGGTGAGGGAGCCATGACGACCCTGACGGAAGCGGACGCGCTGGAGGGGCTGCGCGACGCGCTCGGCCTGCTGAAGGACCGGGAACAGGTGGCCGAGCGACTGCTCGTCTCTTCCGCCAAGCACTCCTTCGACCCGGACAAGGAGCTGGACTGGGACGCGCCCTTCGAGGAGGGCAAGTGGTTCTGGCCTCCGGAGCTGGTCTCGCTCTACGACACCCCGCTCTGGCGGCGGATGAGCGAGGAGCAGCGGATCCTGCTCTCCCAGCACGAGGCCGCGGCACTGGCCTCACTCGGCATCTGGTTCGAGCTGATCCTGATGCAGCTGCTGGTCCGGCACATCTACGACAAGGCGGCGACGAGCGCCCACGTCCGGTACGCCCTGACCGAGATCGAGGACGAGTGCCGGCACTCGAAGATGTTCGCGCGGCTGATCGCCCGGGGTGACGCGCCCTGGTACCCGGTGAGCCGGGCCCACCAGAACCTCGGCCGCCTGTTCAAGACGATCTCGACCACCCCCGGCTCCTTCACGGCCACGCTGCTCGGCGAGGAGGTGCTGGACTGGATGCAGCGGCTGACCTTCCCGGACGAGCGGGTGCAGCCCCTGATCCGCGGGGTCACCCGCATCCACGTGGTCGAGGAGGCCCGGCACGTCCGCTACGCCCGCGAGGAGCTGCGCCGCCAGATGCTGACGGCCCCTAAGTGGTCGCAGGAGTTCACCCGGGTCACGTCCGGCGAGTTCGCGCGGGTGTTCTCGGTCGCGTTCATCAATCCCGAGGTCTACACCAACGTCGGCCTGGACAGGCGGGAGGCGATGGCCCAGGTGAAGGCCAGCGGCCACCGGCGCGAGGTCATGCAGACCGGCGCGAAGCGGTTGACGGACTTCCTGGACGACATCGGGGTGCTGCGGGGGGTCGGGCGGCGGCTGTGGAGGTCGTCGGGCTTGCTGGCGTAGACAGGGGCCGGGCGCCGAGCGATTACGCTCGGGTCATGACCCCGCCGGCCGCCACCCCCGCCTACCGTCGCCTCAGCGTCGAGGAGCGCCGCAGCCAGCTCCTCGTCGCCGCGCTGTCCCTCTTCGCGCACCGCGCCCCCGAGGACATCTCGCTCGACGACGTCGCCGAGGCGGCCGGGGTCTCGCGTCCCCTGGTGTACCGCTACTTCCCCGGCGGCAAGCAGCAGCTGTACGAGGCCGCGCTCAGATCGGCCGCCGAGGAACTCCAGCGCTGCTTCGACGAGCCCCGGCAGGGCCCTCTGCTGTCCCGCCTGTCCCGGGTGCTCGACCGCTATCTGACCTTCGTGGACGAGCACGACACCGGCTTCAGCGCGCTGCTCCAGGGCGGCAGCGTGGTGGAGACGTCCCGGACGACCGCCATCGTGGACGGGGTACGCCGGGCCGCCGCCGAGCACATCTACAGCCACCTCGGCGTCCCGGACCCCGGCCCGCGCCTGCGCATGACCGTGCGGATGTGGATCACAGCGGTGGAGGCGTCCTCCCTGATCTGGCTGGACGAGGAGAAGCAGCCCCCGGTCGGCGAGCTGCGCGACTGGCTGGTCGAGCAGTTCGTGGCGGTCCTCACGGTGACCGCCGGCCGCGACCCGCAGACGGCGGACCTCGTCGGCGCGCTCACCGAGCATGGCTGAGACTTGAAGGCGTGAAGAGTCAGGACACCCCCTTCGAGGGCGGCCCCATGGACGGCCGTGTGCTGCCCGTTCTGCTGGGCATGACCGGCCACCCCCCGAAGACGTACCGCATCCCCGTCCCGGACGCGGCCGGCGGCCCGCCCACCGTGCTGGTCTACCGCCGTGTGCCGAGGGCACACAGCAGCAAGCTCGGTCTCGTGCGGGGGTGGAAGTACACGTACGACCCCGAGGGCGGACGGGGCGGCGGCAGGGTCAGGTGGCCCTGGTCCAAGCCGGACGAGGCGCCGTCCGGCAAGCCGGATGACGCGACCGGGTGACAGGGTTGCGCCGAACCGCGTAGGCGTGGCACGCACATCGCACGTTATGTCTGATTATCGCGGTGCGGCGACAGGCGGAGGGTCCGCCCGTCCCGCACCGGAGGTGATGACGTGTCAGGAGTGCTTCTGCGCCTGGCCTGCACAGCCGCGGTGACGGCCCAGGCCGTCCTCGCGCCCGTACCGGCGGCGGCCGCACCCGCCCCGCAACGGTCGGTCTCCCAGCTGCTGACGGATCTTCAGCGGCTGTACCGGCAGGCGGAGCAGGCCACCGAGACCTACAACGGCACTGCCGAGAAACTCAGGCACCAGCGGGCCGAGGTCACCCGCCTCGACGGCGAACTGGCCCGCGCCCGGCTCGCCCTGCAGGGCAGCAGGACCGACGCCGGACGTCTGGCCCGCCAGCAGTACCAGAACAGCACCGACCTCTCCCCCTACGTCCGGCTGCTCCTCGCCCCCGACCCGCAGCACGCGCTGGACGAGAGCCATGTCATCGGGCGGCTGGCCCGCGAGCGCGCCGAGACGGTGGCCCGGCTGGCCGGCACCGAAGAGAGGCAGGACGCACTGGCCAGGGCGGCCCGCAAGGCCCTGGACGCGCAGCTCACCCTCGCCGGGCAGCAGCGGAAACAGCGCAACGACGTGACGGCGAGGCTCGCCGACGTCGAACGGCTCCTCGCCTCCCTCACCCCGGAACAGCTGAGCGCCCTTGCCCGGTTGGAGCAGAAGGACGTCGCCGCCGCCCAGGACAGACTCATCACTTCGGGTGCTCCGGCCGACAACCGGCCCCCCTCCTCGACCGAGGCCGACCGGGCGGTCCGCTACGCCATGGGCCAGATCGGCAAGCCGTACCAGTGGGGAGCCGAGGGCCCGAAGTCGTACGACTGCTCGGGCCTGACCTCCCAGGCCTGGGAGCACGCGGGCACCCCCATCCCCCGCACCAGCCAGCAGCAGTGGGCCCGGCTGAAGAGGATCCCGCTGACCGCACTGCGCCCCGGCGACCTCGTCGTCTACTTCCCCGAGGCGACGCACGTGGCGATGTACGTGGGCGACGGACAGGTCGTACAGGCGCCGAGACCCGGCGGGAAGGTCACGCTCTCCCCCCTGGCGTCCTATCCGGTACTCGGCGCCGTACGTCCGGCCGCCGACACTCGGCCTGCGGCAACCGACGCCAGCTAGGCCGATCAGTTGTTGTTCTTCATCCTGGAACCGGTTTCTCCCGGCTCCTTCGGCGCCCAACCGGGAGCATGGGTGGCGTCCTTGAAATCGGTCGACTTCATCAGGATCCGCCAGCCGTCCTTGCCCGCGTCGCCGTCGAGTCGAACGGTGAACTCCTTGGTCTGACGGGTGTCATGGAAGTACAGGACCACGACCTGGCGTTCTGAACCGCCGTCATAGAAATCGCCTGTCACTTTTCCACGGGCGCCGGCACCGAATCCCTTGATCCAGTTCTCGGCGGTCTTTCGGGCCTCCGCCTCGCTGCTGTCGCCGGTCGCCAGCTTGCCGAGCTCATCCGTCCTGCCGTCGGCGATGTCCCACACGAGTTCCTGCACCACCAGCAAAGACCCGGTGGAGGGGTAGCCGACCACGTGCAACGGCTCGTGGTCGGCGTACGCCTGCTCATAGGACGTACCCGACCCTCTGGCATCAGCAGAGCCGCTGTCCAGAACAGCACATCCAGACGTCAGCAGCATTGCTGCTGCCAGCGATCCCACCGCTGTGTGGCTCCGCTTCGACCTGGGCATCTCACGTCCTTGCTACTTGCTACCTGCGGTCCTTGGGCCTGACGATCGTGACCTTCTCGATCGGGTTCGAGGTGTGGCTGTACCGCTGGATCACCTCGTGCAGGGTGGTCTCGTTCTTCAGGCCGTGCTGCACGATGCTCGCGTGCCCCTGCACCATGGCCGACACGATCGCCACGTGGTTGTAGACCCGCTCCCTCTTCCACTTGAAGAAGACGAGATCCCCCACCTTGGCGTTGTACTCGTGCGGAATCATTGCGGAGTGCCGCCACTTGGTCACGTGCCGGCGGAGGTAGTCCGCACTCGTCCAGCTCCAGCTCTTACCGAACCCGTACCTGCCCTGCCACCAGGCATTGTCCGCCTTGCGGCCGCCGGGGCGCATCTGCATCCCGCCCCCGTGGTACAGGGCCTTCGAGACGAAGTTCGCGCAGTCGGTCCGGTACTCCCACCTGGTGTCCAGGTTGTTGTACGCCCAGTTGGCCGTTCCGTTGCCGCTGATCGCTGCGGCTGCCGCCACCGGCTCTGCCGACGTGGACACCGCATCGGCATCAGGGCCGTAGACGCCTTCATCGATGAGCGGCTGCGGCGCATCCTCCTGGTCGGCGGGGATGTTGCCGCTTGCGTCAGGAAGGTGCGGATCGGCTGAAGGCGCGGGCCAGCCTCTTGCGGCCCACACTGCTTCGGGAACGTCTGCGGAGGCGCTGTCGGGAACCTCTGTGGAGGCGCTGTCCGCGGCGTCTGTGGAGGCGCTGTCCGGAACG
The DNA here is from genome assembly GCF_040630895.1 of Streptomyces sp. NPDC005728. NCBI lineage: Bacteria > Bacillati > Actinomycetota > Actinomycetes > Kitasatosporales > Streptomycetaceae > Streptomyces > Streptomyces sp. NPDC005728. The sequence continues at coordinate 110,273 of NZ_JBEXYL010000016.1, read as the reverse complement.
TCCGCGGAGGCGTTCTCTGTTCCTGTGATGACGCCGGTGGTGTCGGGAACGTCTGTGGAGGCGTTCGCTGTTCCTGTGAGGGCGCCGGTGGCGGTGAGGGCGAGCACTGCTGCGCCGGTGATCGTACGACCGAGCTTGTTACGCAAGAGTCGGGTTCCTTCCCCCTGTGATGTTTCCCGGCCGCCCGGGTTGAGGATCGGTGCGGCTTCGGGACCCGCTGAGGTTACCCACGGGTAGCCAGTGCGGGGCAACGAAATTTTGCGCTTTGACCTGATATGCGTGGTGTGGCCGAAAATGGCGGCTGCAGGACGTCGCGAACCCTCTGGGAGGACGGAGGGGCGGATGCGCGGGTTCCCTGGTTGGCCGGTTTCGCATGGCATCCGAGCCGGAGCACCTGGGGGTGAAAGACGGAGGCGCCACCCCTCCTCAGCAGGTGGGGTGACGCCTCGGTAGCCACAGGTGGGCTTGCTACTGGTCAGAGATTGGTCACGCTCCGGCGACCGACGCCAGGTAGGCCTGCGTCCTCTCCGGCTCGTAGAAGAAGTTCTCGAAGTCGGCCGGATCGTCGAAGGCGTTGGCGAAACGATCAGCCACGGGCGGCAACTGGCCGGCCGCGCCCAGGAGGTTCAGGACGTGCTCCGGCGGCGGGGCCAGCATGGCGTTGGTCCACTTGGTCACGTGCGACGCGGTTGCCCAGTACCGGTCGAACGTCTGCCGCATCCACTCCTCGTCGAACGGCTTGTCCTCCCGCTCGAGGATCGAGGCGAGGTACGCGGCCGCGCACTTGGACGCCGAGTTGGAGCCCTGCCCGGTGATCGGGTCGTTGGCGACGACCACGTCGGCCACGCCGAGGACCAGACCGCCGGAGGGCAGCCGGCCGATGGGGTTGCGGACGGTCGGGGCGTAGCGGCCCGCCAGCGTGCCGCCGGCGTCGGTCAGTTCGACCTTGGTGGCCCGCGCGTACTCCCACGGAGTGAACTTCTCCATGAGTTCCAGGGTCAGGGAGAGGTGTTCCGCCGGGTCCTTGACGCCGTTGAAGGCGTCGAGCGGGCCGCCGGGTATGCCCTCCCAGAACAGGATGTCGGCGCGGCCGGAGGTGGTGAGCGTCGGCATGATGAACAGCTCGCCTACGCCGGGGACCACGTTGCAGCGGACCGCGTCGAAGTCCGGGTGCTCGGGGCGCGGGCCCAGGCCGTGGACGTACGAGACGGCCAGCGCGCGCTGCGGCTCGCTGTACGGGGAGCGCTCCGGGTCGCGGGTGAACATCGACACCAGCTCGCCCTTGCCGGCCGCGACCAGGACGAGGTCGTAGGTGCGGGAGAAGTAGTCGAGGTCGCCGACCGCCGCGCCGTGGATGACCAGCTGGCCGCCGCGCTGGGCGAACGTCTCCATCCAGCCGGCCATCTTCACCCGCTGGTCGACCGACTGGGCATACCCGTCGAGCCTGCCCACCCAGTCGATCGCCCGCTGCGAGGGGCCCGGGTCGAAGGAGCCCGGGGCCGCGACCGAGACGCCGAGTCCTTCGATCTTCGGGGCCTGGGACTCCCAGAAGTTCAGCTGGAGATCGCGCTCGTGCCGCAGTGCGGTGTCGAACATGCACTGGGTCGACATGACCCGGCCGGAGCGGATCTCGTCCGCGGTCCGGTTCGACATCAGGGTGACCTCGTAGCCGTGCGACTGCAGGCCGAGGGCGAGCTGGAGTCCGGACTGGCCGGCTCCGACGACGAGTATCTTCCGCATGCGGGTGGGGCTCCTAGATCGGGACTACTCGGGGGTTTCGTCCAGCGCGTGGGCCACCAGGGCCAGAAGGGTCTCGACCACCGAGATCCGGCGCCGCGCGTCCATGATCATGACAGGAATGTGCGCGGGGATCGTCAGTGCCTCCCGCACGTCCTCCGGGTCGAACAGCTCGCTGTCGTCGAAGTGGTTGACCGCGACGACGTACGGCAGTCCGCAGCTCTCGAAGTAGTCCAGAGCCGGGAAGCAGTCCTTCAGCCGGCGGGTGTCGGCCAGGACGACGGCGCCGACCGCCCCGCGCACCAGGTCGTCCCACATGAACCAGAACCGCTGCTGGCCCGGCGTGCCGAACAGGTAGAGCACCAGGTCGTCGTCGAGCGTGAGGCGGCCGTAGTCCATGGCCACCGTGGTGGTCACCTTGCCGGGCGTGGCGGACAGGTCGTCGGTGCCCTCGCTGGCCTCGGTCATCAGCGCCTCGGTCTGCAGCGGCGTGATCTCCGAGACGGCCGTGACCAGGGTGGTCTTGCCGACGCCGAAGCCTCCCGCCACCACGATCTTCGTGGCTACGGGCGCCCGGGTACGGTCCTTCTGCCAGGCCTTCAGGTCCTCGTCGGGCTCGGTGAAACCGGCGACGAGGGGGGTGACGCCGGCGGCGTCAGAGACGGCGGAGTCCACTCAGCACCCTTTCCAGCAGAGCGCGGTCCGGGCGGCCGGTGCCGTGACCGGTGCCGGTGCCGTACACACGGATCTTTCCCTGGTCCGCGAGGTCGCTCAGCAGGACGCGGACCACGCCGAGCGGCATCTTCAGCAGCGCGGCGATCTCGGCCACCGTGCGCATACGGCGGCACAGTTCGACGATGGCCCGCATCTCCGGCATGACCCGGGTGGTGAGGGACCCGTTCGTCAGTTCCTTGCGCTCCTGGGCGGCTTCGAGGGCCGCCGTGCCGGCGGTGCTTCCCACGAACGTCTCCACGAGGAGGACGTGGCCGAAGCGGGTACGGCCGCCGGTGAGCGAGTAGGGGCGGACGCGGGCGGGTTTGCGGCCACCGCCGCGCACGGGGAGCTGCTCCCTGGCCGTGCCGCTCATCGGGCGCTCCCGGTCGGCTCGGCCTCCAGTGACTTCCGTAGCTCGCTGCGGAGTTCGGGGGTCAGGACGTGGCCGGCGCGGCCGACGAAGAGCGCCATGTGGTACGCCACCACGCTCATGTCGCACTCGGCGGAGCCGTGCACGCCGAGCAGCGAGCCGTCGCTGATCGACATCACCAACAGGCTGCCCTCGTCCATCGCGATCATCGTGTGCTTGACCCCGCCGAACTCCATCAGCCGGGCGGCGCCGACGGTAAGGCTGCCGATGCCGGAGACGATGGTGGCGAGGTCGGCGGAGGAGCCGCGTGGACCCTTCGCCGGGCGGGCCCGGCGGGACTGCTCGGCGTGGCCGGGGTCGGACGAGAGAAGGAGCAGGCCGTCCGAGGAGACCACGGCGACGGACTGGATTCCGGGGACTTCCTCGACCAGATTGGTCAGCAGCCAGTGCAGGTTGCGGGCCTCACTGCTCAGTGCGAAGGTACTGGGCGCGGTCAACTGCTTGCCTCCTCGACTGTGCCCCCCGTGTCTACTTCGGTACGTTCTGAGATCTCTGCCTCTACGTCGCGATAGCCGGCCTGTGCTCCCTGGCGGAAGCCGCCGAGCCTGCGGCGGAGGGCTTCGGCGTCCACGCCTGCGCTGCGCTGGCGCGGCGGTGCCGTGGGCGAGGTGATCCTGGGCGTGCGCTTCGGGAGGCCCTTGCTGGTGAGCGCCCCGGCTTCGCCTTCGGCGTCTTCGTTCCCACCCGCACCCCCCGTGCGGCTCTCGACGTCGGGTGCGGGTGGCCCCTGTGGGGCGTCCCCGCCGTCGGCGGCCGCGGCATCCGTCGTGACCTCCGGGAGCATCAGCTCCATCGTGGTCTCGGCGAAGGTCTCCACCGGCTCCTTGGGCCGGGCCGGCGCCTCCCCCGTGTCCTGCTCCACCGCGTCGGCCCGTACGTGCACCTCCGGCCCCGTCCCGGCCACACCCGCGCGCATCCCAGTGGCCCCGGACTCCCGCAGGGCCGCACTCGCGGGCGTCTCAGCGACCCCGGGCTCCCGCTCGGCCGCACCCGCGGACATCCCGCCGAGGCCGGACTCCCGCACGACGCCGCCTACAGGCATTTCCCCGGTCCCGGACTCCCGCTCGGCCGCACCCGCGGGCATCTCGCCGGTGACGGACTCCGACTCGGCGCCGCCCGCGGGCATGCCGCCCGTGGCGGGATCCGGGTCAGTCGGGGTGTCGGGGGCTTCGCGGAGGGCTTGTTCTGCCAGTGCCACCAGCAGATCCGTGTCCTTGTCCCTCGTGCGGGACTGCAGGACGTTGGAGTTGACCTCGGCGGCGGCGCCGGGGAGGGAGAAGGTCTGGGGGGTGTCCGAGAGGGTGGCCGGGGGCGGGACCGGTGCCGCGGGGGCCTCGGTGAGGAGGGTCCGGGGCAGGACCATGACCGCCGCCACCCCGCCCTGCTTCTGCTCGCGCAGCTGGACCCGGACGCTGTACCGGTGGGCGAGGCGGGCCACCACGTACAGGCCGAGGCCGAGGCCGTCCTCGCCCTCCTGGTCGTACGGCGACTCGGGGTCGAAGTCGGCGAGGCGGGAGTTGAGGCGGTCGAGCCGGTCGCCCGCCATGCCTATGCCCTCGTCCTGGACGGACAGCATGACCTCGCCGGACTCCAGCAGCCAGCCGGAGACCTCGACGGGCAGGTCGGGCGGCGAGAACGAGGTGGCATTCTCCATGAGTTCGGCAAGGAGGTGGGAGAGGTCGTCGGCTGCGAAACCCGCCAGGTGGGCGCGCGGAGGCAGGGCCGCGATGCGGACGCGCTCGTAGCGTTCGATCTCGCTGACCGCCGCGCGGACCACGTCGACCAGCGGTACCGGGCCGTGGTGCGGCTGGACGTGCTCGGTGCCCGAGAGGACCAGAAGGTTCTCGCTGTGGCGGCGCATGACCGTGGCGAAGTGGTCGAGCTTGAAGAGGGTGGCCAGGCGGTCGGGGTCCTGTTCGCGCTCCTCCAGGCCCTCGATGACCGCCAGCTGGCGCTCGACCAGCCCCAGGGTACGCAGGGCGAGGTTGACGAACGTGCCGCCGATGCTGGTGCGCAGCCGCTCCAGCTGGGCCGCCGACTCGGCGAGTTCGGCGCGCAGTTCCTCGCGGGCGTCGGCCATCTTCTGCCGCTGGCCGACCAGGTGCTTGCGGTCGGTCTCCAGAGTGGTCACCCGCTCGTGCAGGGCGACCGCGTGCGCGTGCAGGGCGTTGACCGAGCGGACGACCTGGGCGAACTCGTCGTTGCGGCCGGTGAAGGTGATCGGTTCCTGGGCCGCCGGGTCCTCGGCCCCGGCCAGCCGGGCCGAGCCGCGGCGCAGCACCGACAGCGGGCGGGTGAGGGTGCGGGCCATGGCGGTGGCGACACCGACGGCGACCAGCATCAGGGCGCCGAGGACGGCGATGCGGATCTCCAGGGCGGTGACGTCGTCGTCCCGGAGCTTCGCGAGGTCCCTGGTGCGGTGGTCGTAGAGGGCCGCCTCCGCGCCCCGCATCAGGTCGACCCGGGCGGACAGGGCAGCGTCCAGCTTCTTGGTGCTGGTGGTGGGCTCGCTGCCGCTGAACGCCGGCTGGTCGGTGAGGGCGGCCAGGTACTTCTCGGCGGAGTTGACCTCGGGTCCGGTGACCGTGGAGTCGTACGAGTCGACGGCCGCCAGGGGCGCGGTGTCCCGGAAGCCGGCGAGGGCGGCGTCCGCGCGCAGCCGTGCCTGCTGGGCGGCGGCGGTGAGCGCGTCGCGCTGCCTCTGGTCGGCCTCGGTCGGGACGGTGGTCGTGGTGGGCAGACCGGTGGTGGGGTTGATCACCGTCCGGGTGGTGGACGGGATGTTGAGCGCGGCCAGCAGCAGACCGCGGGCGGCCGCGGACTGCTGGACGGCGGTGTCCAGTTCGGCGAGGGAGTAGGCGCCGGAGCCGGCCCGCGGGGGCAGCTGCTCGGCCAGGTCGTCGGCGAGCCGGTGCAGTTCGCCGATGGTGGCCGAGTACGCCTGGTGGGTCTGCAGCGCGTTCGTCTTGCCGGTGAGGGCGGCGCGACGGACGGCCGCGATGCCGTCGAGGTCGGTGCGCAGCGAGGCCGAGGTGTCGGTGTCGGCGCGCAGGTCCTCGATCTGGCGGTCGACGCGGGCGCTGCGCTGCTCGGTGGGCGCCTTGGACTTGGGCCGGCCGGCGGCGATGTAGGAGGTCACCTCGTCGCGTTCGTCGGCGAGCGAGTGGGCGAGCGCGAGCGCGTCCTGGGTTCGGGCGGCCAGCGTCACCAGGTCCTGGGAGTCGCTGACGTCCTGGGAGGCGGTGAGCAGCGAGGGTGCTCCCGCTCCGGCGATGGCGGCGGCCACCACGGCCGCGGCGACGATCAGCCGGGTGCGCACATGGGTGGGACGGCCGGTGCCCACGGGGGTCTGCTCGGCGGCCCCCGCGGGGGCCGTCTGCCTGCCTGTGCGCCGAGGCCGCTTCATCTGCACCGGTGCTCGCATTCCTGAACTCGTCTACCCAAGGACCCGGGTGGCGGCCCGTCGTCTCGGTGCCCAGTGGTGCGTACACCCGGTTCGTACGGTTCCCGACCCTCCCAGCGCCGGTGGGCAGGGGTCGGTCATCGCCTGACCCGCCACCCGAAGGAGTGAACATCGGAGGGGAGTTGACGGGCAAGTTCCTCTGGCGCGTGCAGCACTCCTGTACGGCGGGCCGGTTGGACGGGCGCGGCAGGCTTTGACAGTATTCGCCGCCACGCCTTCCCGGAGCATGCGATTTCACCCCAAACCAGGCGGCCGGCCTGCGCGGCCGTGCCCATCCCGCGACGCTTGCCGACCTTTGACGCAGCCTGTGAAGGGCTCGTGCAGACTGGCCGGATGCGAACTGATCTCGTCTCGGAACCCGGCGACGCGACCCGCCCCAACGAGGACTTCGCCGGAGTCGGACTACCCGCGTCCGGTCAGGGAGGTTGCGTGATCTTGCTGGACGGAGTGACGCCGCCGAAGAGCGGGACGGGGTGTCTTCATTCCGTCTCCTGGTTCACGGCACGGCTCGGCGGCTCGCTGACCGAACTGACCGTTTCCGACCGAGATCTGACGCTCCCGGAGATTCTTTCGCAGGCGATCGGTCGAACGGCTGACGCCCATGCACACACCTGTGAGCTTTCTCACCCGCGAACCCCCCAGGCCACCGTCGTCCTGACCCGCTGGTCCGCCGACACCCTGGAATACCTGGTCCTGTCCGATTCCGCGCTGCTCCTGCAGTCGCCCGACGGCACGGTCGCGCCGGTCCTGGACGACCGCCTCGACCGGCTGCCGCGCTCCGCCCTGGCCACCGACGCCCTGGTCGACGCCAACCTGCGCAACAAGGAGGGCGGCTTCTTCACGGCCGCCGCCGACCCCGCCGTCGCCTCCCGCGCGGTCACCGGCACCCTTCCGCGCCACGAGGTCCGCGCGCTGGCCGCACTGACCGACGGCGCGACCCGCTGGACGGAGAAGTTCCACGAGGGCGACTGGACGGCCCTGTTCGAGCTGGTCGCCAAGGCGGGCGCCCGCTCCCTGGTGGACGCCGTGCGGGAACGGGAGCGGGCGGACCGGGAAGAGCGGGCGTTCCTCGGACGCAGCAAGACCCATGACGACGCGACGGTGGTGTACGTGGAGCTGTGAGGCTGCCGCGCCGTGCGGCCTACTTCGCCATGACCCCGTTCAACTGGTGCAGCAGCCTGGCCAGTTCGGCCACCTCGCGGCGGTCCCAGTGGGCGAGCTGGCTGACGTAGCGGGCGCGGCGGGCCTCGCGGACCTTGCCGACGCGGCCGCGGCCCTCGTCGGTCAGGGTGACCAGCCAGGCGCGGCCGTCGGCCGGGTCGGGCTCGCGGGCGACGAGGCCCAGCTCCTCCAGGGCGCGCAGCTGGCGGGACATGGTGGCCTTGCCGACACCGATGTAGGCGGCGAGTTCGGTGGCGCGCTGGCCGCCGAGTTCGTCGAGACGGATGAGCAGACCGTACGCCGAGGACTCGAGGTCGGGGTGGACCTCGCGGGCCATCTCGCCCTGGTTGGCCCGGGCGCGCCTGAGCAGCACGGTCAACTCGCGCTCCAGCGCCAGGAATTCCTGGTCTGCACCACTCGGCGCCACCTGCCCGGTGACGCGATGTCCGTCGCCGTTTCCGTCCTCGTGCACGTCAGCACCCCTGCTCGGTTTCGCTGTCCTGAAAGTTTCCGTCAAACGCCGCCATAGCCGCAGCTCCGTAAGTATTTCGCAGGCGTAGACCAACGGCGTCCTCCGGACCCCCTTCCCACGCCGTCATCTACGTGCGTAGCTTCTTTATCAGGCAATCAATGACATGCCCACGCCCAGATGGCCGTCCGTGGTCCCCCACCTCACTCCCCGGAGGCACGTCATGCCCGTGAACAGACCTGTTTCCCTCCGCCCACGCCCCCTCGCCGTCCTCGTCACCGCCCTGCTCGCCGCGCTCTCCCTCGCTCTCCCCCTCACCACCGCCCGGGCCGCGACCACGCCCAGCCGCGGCTCGGCGTACATGGGCATGGGAGTCCTGGCCCACGACGGCCGCGACGGCATCCCCAGCACCGAGGACGCCACCCGGACCGAGGGCGTCGACGTCTCCGGCTACCAGGGCAACGTCGCCTGGAGCACCCTGTGGAACAGCGGCGTCCGCTGGGCCTACACGAAGGCCACGGAGGGCACGTACTACACGAACCCCTACTTCGCCCAGCAGTACAACGGCTCGTACAACGTCGGCATGATCCGCGGCGCGTACCACTTCGCGACCCCGGACACCACGAGCGGCGCCACCCAGGCCAACTACTTCGTCGACCACGGCGGCGGCTGGTCCAGGGACGGCAAGACCCTGCCCGGCGCGCTCGACATCGAGTGGAACCCGTACGGCGCCACCTGCTACGGAAAGTCTGCCGCCGGGATGGTCGGCTGGATCGCCGACTTCCTGAACACGTACAAGGCGCGTACGGGCCGGGACGCCGTGATCTACACGGCCACCAGCTGGTGGACCCAGTGCACCGGCAACTACGGCGGTTTCGCCACGAGCAACCCGCTCTGGATCGCCCGCTACGCCTCCGACCCGGGGACGCTGCCCGCGGGATGGACGTACTACACGATGTGGCAGTACACCTCCTCCGGCCCGACCGTCGGGGACCACGACAAGTTCAACGGAGCACTGGACCGGGTGGTGGCACTGGCCAACGGCTAGCAACCGTGCGTGTGCGGCGGCCGTCCCCCTGCGAGTGGCCGCCGTTCGCTGCGTTGGTGCTCCGCGCCGGCCGGGATCATTCTGGTCAGGAGAGGAGCCTGGCGAGCAAGGGCGAGATGAGCGGCGATGGAGCGACACTCGACGTACACGGCCACGGCCACCATCGATGAGCAGGGCATCCTGACCAGCTGGAGCGAGGGTGCCCAGCGGCTGCTCGGCTACGAGTCCTCGGCGGTCGTCGGCCGGCCGGCCACCACGCTGCTCGCCGCCGAGGCCGGGGCGGCCCGGCGGACCCTGGCCGGGCGGGAGCGGTGGAACGGCACCGTACCCCTGCGCCACCGCGATGGCCGGCGCCTGGAACTGGGGCTCCTCGCGCACCGCCGGACGACGGGCACCGGCGCCACCGACTGGCTCGTGGTGACCGCCGTGGGTGACCGGCCGCAGCCGCCCCGCGGCGAACCCCTGGAGGAATGGACGTTCATCCAGTCCCCGTTCCCGCTGGCGATCTTCGACACCGAGCAGCGCCTGATGCGCGCCAACCGCCGCCTGGAACGCGTCCTGTCCCTGCCCGAGGCGGCGATGCGCGGGCTGCGCCTGCCGCACATCGCGCCCGGTCCCGCGAGCGACGAGGCCGACGGGGCGATGCGCCACGTGCTGGTGACCGGCGAGCCGCGCGAGGTGCAGGCCGGCCTCGTCCCGGACCTCGACCAGTCGACCGTCCTCACCCCGCTCAAGGACGGGACCGGCACGGTGCGGGCCGTCTGCCTCGCCGCGCACCGGCGCTCCCCCAGGTCCGCCACCCGGCAGGACACCGCGGGCGAGACCGGTTCGGCGGCCGGCATGGCCCCCGACCTCCGGCGCGCCGCGCAGGAACTGGCCGAGGCGACGGTCCCCCGGATCGCCGACTTCATGACCGTGGACCTGCTCGACTCCCCGCAGACCTCGGCCGACCTCGCCGACGCGTCGGCCGACCCGGTGGTCCTGCGCCGCGCCGCGCTGCGCGCCGTCCCCGGCCACGACCCGAGCGCGGCCGGAGCCCGGGTGGGCGAAGCGACCGCCTACGAGCCGGGTTCGCCTCCGGCGGAGTGCCTGGCCACCGGCCACTCCGTTCTCTACGACGTCTTGGACCCGATCGTCGCGGGGTGGGCTGCCGTGGACCCGACGGCCGCATGGCTGCGCGCGTACGGCACTCACTCGCTGATGGTCGTGCCGGTGCTCGCCGAGGGCAACACGCTCGGGGTGGCCGTCCTCGGCCGCCACCGGCGCCCGCAGCCGTTCGGTCCGGAGGATCTGCGGCTCGCCGGGGAACTCACGGCCGGGGCCGCCACCGGCCTGCACAGCGCCGGCCGGTACTCCCGAGCGCGCACCACCACCATGGCCCTGCAGCGCAGCCTGCTCCCGCACTCGCTGCCCGACCAGGCGGCCCTGGACATCGCCACCCGGTATCTGCCCGCGGCCACCCGGGCCGGCGTGGGCGGCGACTGGTTCGACGTGATCCCGCTGTCCGGAGCGCGGGTCGCCCTCGTCGTCGGTGACGTGGTCGGCCATGGCATCCGGGCCTCCGCCACCATGGGGCGGCTGCGTACCGCGGTGCGCACCCTGGCCGACGTCGACCTGCCCGCCGACGAACTGCTCACCCACCTCGACGACCTCGTCCTGCGGCTGGCCGCGGACGAGGGCAGCGCGGACCCGGGCGCCGACAGCGCCGGAGGCATCGGCACCACCTGTCTCTACGCGGTGTACGACCCGGTCTCGCGTCGGTGCACCCTCGCGCGGGCCGGCCATCCGCCGCCGGCCGTGGTCACCCCGGACGGCACGGTCCGCTTTCTCGACGTGCCCGCCGGCCCGCCGCTGGGGCTCGGCGGGCTGCCGTTCGAGGCCTTCGAGACCGAGCTGCCCGAGGGCAGCCTGCTCACCCTGTACACCGACGGACTGCTCGAAGCCCGCGACCACGACATCGACGAGGCGCTGGACAAGCTGTTCGCCGCGCTCGGCCGTCCCGCGCCGACGCTGGACACCATCTGCGACCGGGTCCTGACCGAGATGCTCAGCCACCGCCCCGACGACGACATCGCCCTGCTCATCGCCCGCACCCGGGCGCTGCACACCGACCGGGTCGCCGCCTGGGACCTGGACAGCGAGCCCACCGTGGTGGCCCGGGCCCGCAAACACACGAGCGACCAGCTCTCCGTGTGGGGGCTGGACGAGGCCTCCTTCACCACCGAGCTGATGGTCAGCGAACTGGTCACCAACGCCATCCGCTACGGCCGACCGCCCATCCAGCTCCGGCTCATCCACCAGAACTCCACCCTGATCTGCGAGGTCTACGACTCCAGCGGCACCACCCCGCACATGCGGCGCGCCCGGATCTTCGACGAAGGGGGCCGCGGCCTGCTGCTGGTCGCCCAGCTCGCCGAGCGCTGGGGCACCCGGCACGACCGGGTGGGCAAGACGGTGTGGGCAGAGCAGTCGCTGCCCGCGGGCTGACAGACCGCTGCCCCGCCGGGAGGGGCGGGGCAGGGGCCGGTCGGCCTGTTTCTGTGTTCGGTCGGCGCAATCAGTCGACGTCGCTCAGTTGACGACCACTCCTCCGGAGTCGTCCTGGGGCCCGGAGGGGGTGTCGGGGGTCGTCCCGCTGTCCGCAGGCGGGTTGTCCGCAGGCGGAGGGTTGTCCGCGGGCGGGTTGTCCGCGGGCGGAGGGTTGTCCGCGGGCGCGGGCTCCTGCGGGCTGGAGGGGTTGTCCGGCGTCGACGGGTCGCCGTGGCCCGTGTCCCCCTTGCCCCCCTTGTCCTCCGGAGTCGACGGGGTCGTCGGGCTGGGCTCGGGGCAGTGGCCGCCACCGCCGCCGCCACCGCCGCTGCCGTTGCTCCCGGCGCCGCCGTCCCGGCCGCCGCAGCTGCCCCGGCCGCCGCGTCCACCCGTGCCACCGGTGCCGCTCTGGCCCGGAGCCGTGCAGACCGGAGGAGAGCCGGTGCCGTTGCCGCCGTTGCCGCCGTCGCCTCCGTCGCCGCGCCGGCAGTAGTCGTCGTCGCCGTGGCCGCGATGTCGCTTGTCGTCGTGCTTCCTGTGGTCCTTCTTCCTGTCGTGGTCGCGGTGCTTGTCGCCGTGCTTGTCGTGGTCGCCGTGCTTGTCGTGGTCGCGATGCTTGTCGTGGTCGTCGTGGTGCTTCTTGTTACCGCTGTCGTGCACCTGAACCTGTCCTTGCGCCGCCGGTGCCGCGAACACCGCGCCCGCGGGGAGGAGTACGCCGCCTGCGGCGAGCAGGACGGAGACGGCGGCCGCGGCCAGAGTGTTCTTGCGGGCGTTGTTGCTCATGGTGGTTTCTTTCCTTTGCCGAGGGCTCGGAGATTCAGGGGTTCAGGGATTCGGGAATTCGGGAATTCGGGAATTCGGGTTGCGGGGATCCGGACTTTTCAGTCGTCGTTCAGCAGCACGGCCCAGTCCTCCTTGAGATACGCCTGCTTCCAGGTCTCGACCTTCTCCTTCGGGATGTCGTACTTCTTGGCGATCTGCTCCTCGGTCGCGCCGCCGTTGATCAGAACCAGCACGATCTTGACCCGGTCGGCCACGGTGAGCTTGCCCTTCGGCTTGTCCGGGAGATCGCTGTACCGGTCGCACTCGCGGGTTGCGGGCTTGCCGGGCTCACCCGGCTGACCGGTCCCGTCGCTGCTGTCCCCTCCCCTGCCGCCGTCGCCGCCCTTGCCGCACTCCGAGGAGTCGTCGGCGGAGGCGGACTGAGTGGTGTGGTGGGTTGCGGGCCGGTGGTCCGCCAGTGCACGGGAGGTGCATGTGGCGGTCGCGGCGACGGCCAGGGTGGCCGCGGTCAGGGCGATCGAGCGTCGCCAGAGTGTCCTGGTCATGAGGGTTCTCCTTGGGTCTTGGGGGACGAAACGGCGGGGGTGGAGGTCCTACGGGCCTTCACCCCCGCCGTCGGGGCCGTCAGGCGTTGCCGCCGGTCCGGTCAGGCGTTGCCGCCGTCACCGCCGTTACCGCCGGTCTCGCCGCCGGTACCGCCGTCGCCGCCGTTACCGCCCTGCTGACCGCCGTCACCGCCGTTACCGCCGTCGCCGCCGGTCTCGACGCCGCCACCGCCGTTGCCGCCGTCACCGCCGGTCTTGCCGCCGGTGCCGCCGTCACCGCCCTTACCACCGGTGTCGGTGCCGAACCCGCCGTCACCGCCGGCGCCACCCTTCTCGCCGCCGGTGCCGCCCTTACCGCCGTCACCGCCCTGGTCGCCGAGCCCGCCGTTGCCGCCGTCACCGCCGGTCTTGCCACCGGTACCACCGTCACCGCCCTTACCACCGGTGTCGCCGGTCCCGCCGTCACCGCCCTTACCACCGGTGTCGCCGCCGGTACCACCCTTACCGCCGTCACCACCGGTCTTACCGCCGGTACCACCCGTGCCGCCGTCACCACCGGTCTTGCCGCCGGTACCACCGTCACCGCCCTTACCGCCGGTGTCGCCGCCGGTACCACCCTTACCGCCGTCACCACCGGTCTTACCGCCGGTACCACCCGTGCCGCCGTCACCACCGGTCTTGCCGCCGGTACCACCGTCACCGCCCTTACCGCCGGTGTCGCCGCCGGTGCCGCCCTTACCGCCGTCACCACCGGTGTCGCCGCCGGTACCACCCTTACCGCCGTCACCACCGGTCTTACCGCCGGTACCACCGTCACCGCCCTTACCGCCGGTCTTGCCGCCGGTACCGCCGTCGCCGCCCTTACCGCCGGTGCCCTTCCCCTTGCCCTTGTCCTTGTCCTTGTCCTTGTCGCAGTGGTGGCACTTCTTGTCGTGGTGACCGTGCCGGTCGTGCCGGTCGCGGTCGTGCCGGTCGCGGTCGTGCCGGTCGCGGTCGTGCCGGTCGTGCTTGTCGTGGTGCTTGTGGTCCTTGTCGTGGGCGACCATCGCCACCGCTACGGAATCGGGCATACTGGCCGCCGTCGCCGCGGTGGCCGGGAGAATTACTCCTCCCGCGACCACCACGGCCGAAGCCACGATCGTCGCGATTCGAAAGCCCCGCTTGGGACGGTTCTGGCCGTGGTTCTTGTCGGTGCGCTGCATGGCTTTCTCCTACTCGGTGTCGGGCCTTTTCGGTGACCGGTGTTCCGGTGCGGCTCGTGCTTCAAGTAGGCCGGAACGCGAGAGCGCGGTCACGTTCCGAGGGCTCGGGACTTGACGAGGAGAAATAAGTCCGTACTATTCCGGTCCCCCGAGGACCGGGCCGGCCCAGGCAGGCGGGTCGGGCACGGGCTCGGGCTCCGGGTCGGCGGCGACGGGGATGCCTACCGCACGGTGGTCGACCAGCGTGGGCGTACGGCCCCGCGGGGCGGAGTGATCGTCGAGGGCGGTGCGCAGGGCCGCGACGAATTCCACGCAGGTGCCGTAACGGTCGTCGGGGGACTTGGCCAGCGCCTTGCGCAGCACGTCGTCGGCGGCAGGCGGGACCCCCTGCCGCTCCTCGCTCAGAGCGGGCGGCGGGTCGTACTGGTGCGCCCACAGCAGGTCGAGGGCATCCTCGCGCCGGAAGGGCGGGGTGCCCGCGAGGGTCTCGTAGACGACGCAGGCCAGGCTGTAGAGATCGGACCTGCCGTCCACCGGTAGGCCCGCGACCCGCTCCGGCGCCACGTAGTCGAGGGTGCCGACGAATTCGCCCGCGGTGGTGAACCCGGTGAGCGACAGGGACTTCTTCGCCAGCCCGAAGTCGGTGAGATAGACGTGCTCGGGGTGGTCGCTGTCGACACCCTTGGCGACCAGGACGTTGCCGGGCTTGACGTCCCGGTGCACCAGATCGTGCTGGTGGGCGGTGTCGAGCGCGGACGCCAGCTGCGCGGCGATGCGCAGTGCGGTCGGCACCGGGAGCGGGCCCGCCCGGTCGAGCAGGGCGCGCAGATCCTGCCCGGCGACGTAGCACATGGCGATGTACAGGACCCCGTCGGTCTCGCCGGCCTCGAAGACGGGCACGATGTGCGGGTGCTCGATGGCGGCGGCCACCCGTGACTCCTGGGTGAAGCGGCGGCGGAAGGCGTCGTTGCGGGTGTACTCGGGGGCGAGCAGTTTGAGGGCGACCGTACGGCCGAGACGCAGGTCCGTGGCGCAGTAGACGACCGCCATGCCGCCGCGGCCCAGCTCGCGCTCCACCCGGTAGCCGGCGATCTCCGTCCCGATCGGACCGGAGGGTTGCACCACCTGCCCAGTCACACCCGAATTCTACCGAGTTGATCCAGATGCCCGCTTGGCCACGGCAGGGCGAAGGCCCGGGCCTCCCTCACGGGCCCCGGGCCTTCCCCTGTCCGGAAGCGTCCGTCACGCCGCTACCGGAACCTCCGGCTCCGCGCCGTTCGTGGCGGGCGCGAGCACCAGCTCCAGGACCTGGCGGACGTCCGTCACGGTGTGGACGTCGAGCTTGTCCAGCACCTCGGCCGGGACGTCGTCCAGGTCGGCTTCGTTGCGCTTGGGGATGACCACGGTGGTCACCCCGGCGCGGTGGGCGGCGAGCAGCTTCTGCTTCACGCCGCCGATGGGCAGCACCCGGCCGGTCAGCGAGACCTCGCCGGTCATCGCCACGTCCGTGCGGACCAGGCGGCCGGAGAGCAGGGACGCGAGGGCGGTGGTCATCGTGATGCCCGCGCTCGGCCCGTCCTTGGGGACCGCGCCCGCCGGGAAGTGGATGTGCACACCCCGGTCCTTCAGGTCGGCCACCGGCAGCTCCAGCTCGGCACCGTGGCTGCGCAGGAAGCTCAGCGCGATCTGCGCCGACTCCTTCATCACGTCGCCCAGCTGACCGGTCAGGGTCAGCCCCGCCGCGCCCGTCTCCGGGTCGGCCAGGGAGGCCTCCACGAAGAGGACGTCGCCGCCGGCACCGGTGACCGCGAGGCCGGTCGCCACGCCCGGGACGGACGTACGGCGCTCGGCCGGGTCCTGGGCGGACTCGGGCACGTGGTGCGGACGCCCGATCAGACCGCGCAGGTCCTCCTCCCGGACGGTGAACGGCAGCTCCCGCTCGCCGAGTTCGTGCTGGGCCGCGATCTTGCGCAGCAGCCGGGCGAGGGACCGCTCCAGGGTGCGCACGCCCGCCTCGCGGGTGTACTCGCCGGCGAGCTTGCGCAGCGCGCCCTCCGCGATCGAGATCTCGTCCTTGTCCAGGCCGGCCCGCTCCAGCTGGCGCGGGAGCAGGTGGTCACGGGCGATGACGACCTTCTCGTCCTCGGTGTAGCCGTCGAGACGGACCAGCTCCATGCGGTCGAGCAGGGCCTCCGGGATGGCCTCCAGGACGTTGGCGGTGGCGAGGAAGACCACGTCGGACAGGTCGAGTTCGACCTCCAGATAGTGGTCGCGGAAGGTGTGGTTCTGCGCCGGGTCCAGGACCTCCAGCAGCGCCGCCGCCGGGTCACCGCGGAAGTCCGAGCCGACCTTGTCGATCTCGTCCAGCAGGACCACCGGGTTCATGGACCCGGCCTCCTTGACGGCGCGGACGATACGGCCGGGCAGGGCACCGACGTACGTACGCCGGTGGCCGCGGATCTCCGCCTCGTCCCGCACACCGCCGAGGGCGACGCGGACGAACTTGCGCCCCATCGCGTGGGCGACGGACTCGCCGAGCGACGTCTTGCCGACGCCGGGCGGGCCGACGAGAGCCAGTACGGCACCGCCGCGCCGGCCGCCGATGACGCCCAGGCCGCGGTCGGTACGGCGCTTGCGCACCGCCAGGTACTCGGTGATCCGCTCCTTCACGTCCTCCAGGCCGGCGTGCTCGGCGTCCAGGACCGCCTTGGCGCCCTGGATGTCGTAGGCGTCCTCGGTGCGGTCGTTCCACGGCAGTTCGAGGACGGTGTCGAGCCAGGTGCGGATCCAGGAGCCCTCGGGCGACTGGTCGCTGGACCGCTCCAGCTTGTCGACCTCCTTGAGGGCGGCCTCGCGGACCTTCTCCGGCAGGTCGGCGGCCTCCACGCGGGCGCGGTAGTCGTCGGACTCCTCGCCCTCCTGCTCGCCGTTCAACTCGCGCAGTTCCTTGCGCACGGCCTCCAGCTGACGCCGCAGCAGGAACTCGCGCTGCTGCTTGTCGACGCCCTCCTGGACGTCCTTGGCGATGGTCTCGGCCACGTCCTGCTCGGCAAGGTGGTCGCGCAGCTGCTGCGCGGCGAGCCTGAGGCGGGACACCGGGTCGGCGGTCTCGAGCAGTTCGACCTTCTGCTCGGTGGTCAGGAAGGGCGAGTACCCGGAGTTGTCGGCGAGCGCGGAGACGTCGTCGATGGCCTGCACGCGGTCCACGACCTGCCAGGCCCCGCGCTTCTTCAGCCAGCTGGTGGCGAGGGCCTTGTACTCCTTGACGAGTTCGGCGGCATGGCCGGGCAGCGGCTCGGGCACGCTCTCGTCGGCCCTCACGCCCTCGACCCACAGCGCGGCGCCCGGACCCGTCGTACCGGCGCCGATCCGCACCCGGCCGCGGCCGCGGACCAGGGCCCCCGGGTCGCCGTCGGCCAGCCGGCCGACCTGCTCGACCGTGCCCAGCACACCGGTCTTGGCGTACGTCCCGTCGATGCGCGGCACCAGCAGGACCTTGGGCTTCCCGGGCTCCGACCGGGCGGCGGCCTGTGCGGCCTCCACCGCGGCCCGCACCTCGGTGTCGCTCAGGTCGAGCGGGACCACCATCCCGGGCAGCACGACCTCGTCGTCGAGCGGCAGCACGGGCAGTACGAGCGTGAACGCCGTGGACTCAGCAGCCATGATCTCCCCTTTGGCAGTCAACTTGAGCTATGCCGACTCAATGCACGGCGCTGCGCGGTTGTTCCCCGGTTGGCGTTCGCTGTGAGCGATCAAGTGGTGACGCCGGGGTCGGCGGCGCCCAAGGGGGGTGGAGTGAGAGGCGTGCGCGGGTGCGGGCCGGTGGGGGGCGATCGCGCAGGTCCCCGTGCCCTTTCAGGTCGTCGGTGGATCAGCTCTGCCAGCGGCGTACGAGCGGCCAGCCGGCGATCCCGATCGTGAGGGCGATCAGATGACCCCAGTTGGTCATCGGGTCCTGGAAGGCGAGCAGATCGCTCAGGAGTGTGCCGGCGACCAGGGCGAGGAGGGGCCAGCGGACCCAGGGCGCGAGCAGGCCGGAGAGGGCGCCGATGCTGGCGGCGACACCGAAGCTGATGCCGTAGTCGAGGCGGTGCAGGGAGGTGTCCGGAAGATGGCCGAACAGGACCGCGAAGCCCACCGGGACCTCCGTGGCGAGGGTGGCCAGGACATGGCCCGCCAGGAACACGCAGGCCGCCCGGGCGCCGCCTATCCGCCGCTCCAGCGCGGTGAGCACCAGCACGAACGCGGCCGCGTACGGCGACACGATCCCGCCCGCGACCCACACTGCGCTCGCCAGCAGCACCAGGACCGGCGTGCGCGCCAGATGGGCGACGTCGGTACTGGAGTCCTGGTACAGCCGGTGGACCAGCGCGGGGTCGGCCCAGCTCGCCACGAGCGAGGTGAGGGCGAGAAGGGCCGCGTAGGCGAAGGTGAACGGGGTGCCGGCGGGGGTGGGCAGGAGGCGCCAGGGGCGGAAGGCGGGACGGGCCGCGATCGGGGGCGGGACCGGGATCGGGATCGGGATCGGGGTCGGCGTCACCGCCGGGGCGGGCAGCTCACGCTGTCGGGGAACCCCGTCGAGCAGGCCGGCGATGTCCGGCAACGGGGTGGAGGGAAGAGGCGTGCCCAAGGGCGGGGACGCGGCGATTGCAGGGCCCGTCACGGTCCGTTCCACGGTGAGGCGCTCCTTCCGTCGCGCCCCACCCTTCGTGTTCATGAGGCCGCTGTCTATGACCGACGCCACGCGAGAGCGGATTCACAGCAACCTCAGACGCTTCGCAGGCGTCCGCCCCGGCCCGCACACGAGTTCGCCGAGCACCCGGCCTCATCCCGCGAACGGGTGCATCCGCCGGTTCGCGGCCGGTTCCCGGTCAATTCCCGTGAACGCAACGCCCCGTTCGAGCAGGATGGACGCATGACTGCCGTGTACGACTCCCCCGTGGTCCTGGACCGTCGCGAAGGCCCCCATGGCGAGGTGGTCCTGCGCAGACACGGCACGCTGCTGCAGATCATCGCCAACGGCTGCTTCCTGATGGACACCTCCGACGGCCGCTCGGAGCGGCTGCTGGTCGACGCCGCCCACGCCGCCCTGGACGGGCGCCCGGCGCCGGACGTGCTGATCGGCGGACTGGGGGTGGGATTCTCGCTCGCACACGCGTCGGCGGACGAGAAGTGGGGGCGGATCACCGTCGTCGAGCGGGAGCCCGCGGTCATCGACTGGCACCGGGACGGCGGCCCCCTGTCCGCGCTCTCCGCGGACGCGCTCGCCGATCCGCGCACCGAGATCGTCGAATCCGATCTCGTGACGTACGTCAATGAGACATCGGACACGTTCGATGCCCTGTGTCTCGACATCGACAACGGTCCCGGCTGGACGGTCACCGAGGGCAACGGCGGCATTTACTCGCCTGCCGGACTCGCGGCCTGTGCACGGGTGTTGAACCCCGGCGGGGTGCTGGCTGTATGGTCTGCCGAACCCTCTCCGGAATTTGAAGGAAGCTTGCGGAATGCCGGGTTCCGTCAGGTGCGTACCGAAGAGGTGCCCGTTGCCCGGGGCGTTCCGGACGCTGTACACCTCGCCGTCCGCCCTGGATAGCGACGGCGCGGTGAGTCCCCGTAATGTGCTGCCCTGACGCGGATCATTCAAGCGTCAATCGCAGTCATGGGATCACCCCACGGATTCCGGAAAGCAACAGGGGCGGGCGATGGAGCAGACACACACCTCCCAGACCGGCGCGGCCACGACGACCCAGGGCGCGCAGCGCCGCGTGCTGGTCGTCGAGGACGATCCCACGATCGTCGACGCGATCGCGGCCCGGCTCCGCGCCGAGGGATTCCTCGTGCAGACCGCGGCAGACGGTCCGGCGGCGGTCGACACGGCCGAGGCCTGGCAGCCCGACCTGCTGATCCTCGACATCATGCTGCCCGGCTTCGACGGCCTGGAGGTCTGCCGGCGCGTGCAGGCCCAGCGCCCGGTGCCGGTGCTGATGCTCACCGCGCGCGACGACGAGACCGACATGCTGGTCGGCCTCGGGGTCGGCGCCGACGACTACATGACCAAGCCGTTCTCCATGCGGGAGCTGGCCGCGCGGGTGCACGTCCTGCTGCGGCGCGTGGAGCGGGCGACCATCGCCGCGTCCACGCCGCGCTCCGGCATCCTGCGGCTCGGCGAGCTGGAGATCGACCACGCGCAGCGCCGGGTGCGGGTGAAGTCCGAGGACGTCCACCTCACGCCCACCGAGTTCGACCTGCTGGTGTGCCTGGCGAACACCCCGCGCGCGGTGCTCTCCCGGGAGCAGCTGCTCGCCGAGGTGTGGGACTGGGCGGACGCCTCCGGCACCCGGACCGTGGACAGCCACATCAAGGCGCTGCGGCGGAAGATCGGCGCCGAGCGGATCCGCACCGTGCACGGTGTGGGCTACGCGCTGGAGACACCGACGCCATGAGCGGCCGACGGGAGGCCGCACGGAGGAGCCCCGGGGAGGACCCCTGGGGCGGCGTACGCCCGTTCTCGGTCAAGACCAAGCTGGGTGCGCTGGTCGTCATCTCGGTGCTGATCACCACCGGTCTGTCGATGATCGCGGTGCACACCAAGACGGAGCTGCGCTTCATCACGGTCTTCTCGATGATCGCCACACTGCTGATAACGCAGTTCGTGGCCCATTCGCTCACCGCGCCGCTGGACGAGATGAACGCGGTGGCCCGCTCCATATCGCAGGGCGACTACACGCGCCGGGTGCGCGAGAACCGCCGCGACGAGCTGGGCGACCTGGCCCAGACGATCAACGTCATGGCCGACGAGCTGGAGACACAGGACCACCAGCGCAAGGAACTGGTCGCGAACGTCTCGCACGAGCTGCGTACCCCCATCGCGGGCCTGCGCGCGGTGCTGGAGAACATCGTCGACGGGGTCACCGAGGCCGATCCGGAGACCATGCGGACGGCCCTCAAGCAGACGGAACGCCTCGGCCGCCTGGTGGAGACCCTGCTGGACCTCTCCCGGCTCGACAACGGCGTCGTCCCGCTGAAGCTGCGCCGCTTCGAGGTGTGGCCGTACCTCTCGGGCGTGCTGAAGGAGGCCAACATGGTCGCCTCCGCGCGCGCGGGCATCGCCTCCGGCTCCGGAAGCCACACGCGTACGGACGTGCACCTGCACCTCGACGTCTCCCCGCCGGAGCTGACCGCGCACGCGGACCCCGAGCGCATCCACCAGGTCGTGGCCAACCTGATCGACAACGCGGTCAAGCACAGCCCGCCGCACGGCCGGGTCACCGTGAAGGCGCGGCGCGGGCCGCAGCCGGAGTCGCTGGAGCTGGAGATCCTGGACGAGGGTCCCGGAATCCCCAGGTCGGAGTGGCACCGCGTGTTCGAGCGGTTCAACCGCGGCGCGGTGACCCGGCCGCACGGTCCGGGCAGCGACGGCGGTACCGGCCTCGGCCTCGCGATCGCCCGCTGGGCGGTGGATCTGCACCGCGGCCGGATCGGTGTGGCCGAATCCGACCGGGGCTGCAGGATCATCGTCACTCTTCCGGGACTGACTTCCGTCCCAAGTTGACGTAAAGTCCGAAGCGGAGCCACAAGATCCACGGCTGTCCGCGCAGCCGGACACGTGTGATCAGGGACAGGCCCGGGACGCGCGTCGCACGCAGCCGCGCCGGGCCCCCCTCGGCGTTCCCGCACACCCTCGCACACATGCGGAACCCCGCTTGTTTCCCGCCATATCAAGCCCTGAAACAAGATTTCCGGTGTGACTTACACGACGATGAACCGGCCCGACCTCACCTTCCCGGTCTCGGAGGCGTAGCCTTTATTCCCGCTGTCCATCACCTTGTGAAGCGGAAGAGGGCGGTTGCCGCCGTGTCGCCACAGTCCCCCAGTAACTCGAGCATCTCGACCGACGACCAAGCCGGGAAGAACCCCGCTGCTGCGTTCGGTCCCAATGAGTGGCTCGTCGACGAGATCTATCAGCAGTACCTCCAGGACCCGAATTCGGTAGACCGTGCCTGGTGGGACTTCTTCGCCGACTACAAGCCGGGCGCTCCCGCCGCCTCGGCTCCGGCGGGTACTGCGGCCGCGGGGGCCGCAGGGACCACCACCCCGGCTCCCCCGGCCCCGAGCGCGCCCGCGGCCCCGAAGCCCGCCGCCGCGGCTCCGGCCCCCGCTCCTGCGGCGCAGGCCCCAGCCCCAGCCCCGGCCAAGCCGGCGACGCCCGCACAGGCGCCCGCTCAGCCGAAGGCCAAGGCCGCCCCCGCAGCCCCCGCAGTCGCGGCCCCCGAGGGCCCCGAGCTGATCACGCTGCGCGGCCCGGCCGCCGCCGTCGCGAAGAACATGAACGCCTCGCTGGAGCTGCCGACCGCCACCTCGGTCCGCGCGGTCCCGGTGAAGCTGCTGTTCGACAACCGGATCGTCATCAACAACCACCTGAAGCGCGCCCGGGGCGGGAAGATCTCCTTCACGCACCTGATCGGCTTCGCGATGGTCCAGGCCATCAAGGCCATGCCGTCGATGAACTGGTCGTTCGGCGAGAAGGACGGCAAGCCGACCCTCGTCAAGCCGGCGCACATCAACCTCGGCCTGGCCATCGACCTGGTGAAGCCCAACGGCGACCGCCAGCTCGTCGTGGCCGCCATCAAGAAGGCCGAGACGCTGAACTTCTTCGAGTTCTGGCAGGCCTACGAGGACATCGTCCGTCGCGCCCGCGACAACAAGCTGACGATGGACGACTTCACCGGCGTGACGGTCTCCCTGACCAACCCGGGCGGCCTCGGCACCGTCCACTCCGTGCCGCGTCTGATGCCCGGCCAGTCGGTGATCATGGGCGTCGGCTCCATGGACTACCCGGCGGAGTTCCAGGGCACCAGCCAGGACACCCTGAACAAGCTCGGCATCTCGAAGGTCATGACGCTCACGTCGACCTACGACCACCGGGTGATCCAGGGCGCCGCCTCCGGCGAGTTCCTGCGCCAGGTCGCGAACCTGCTGCTGGGCGAGAACGGCTTCTACGACGACATCTTCAAGGCGCTGCGCATCCCCTACGAGCCGGTCCGCTGGCTCAAGGACATCGACGCCTCGCACGACGACGACGTCACCAAGGCCGCCCGCGTCTTCGAGCTGATCCACTCCTACCGGGTCCGCGGCCACGTCATGGCCGACACCGACCCGCTGGAGTACCGCCAGCGCAAGCACCCCGACCTGGACATCACCGAGCACGGCCTCACCCTGTGGGACCTGGAGCGCGAGTTCGCGGTCGGCGGCTTCTCCGGCAAGTCCCTGATGAAGCTGCGCGACATCCTCGGCGTGCTGCGCGACTCGTACTGCCGCACCATCGGCATCGAGTTCATGCACATCCAGGACCCGAAGCAGCGCAAGTGGATCCAGGACCGCGTCGAGCGCCCGCACACCAAGCCGGAGCGCGAGGAGCAGCTGCGCATCCTGCGCCGGCTGAACGCTGCGGAGGCCTTCGAGACCTTCCTGCAGACCAAGTACGTCGGCCAGAAGCGCTTCTCGCTGGAGGGCGGCGAGTCCGTCATCCCGCTGCTGGACGCGGTCATCGACAGCGCCGCCGAGTCGCGCCTGGACGAGGTCGTCATCGGCATGGCCCACCGCGGCCGGCTGAACGTCCTGGCGAACATCGTCGGCAAGTCGTACGCGCAGATCTTCCGCGAGTTCGAGGGCAACCTCGACCCGAAGTCGATGCACGGCTCCGGCGACGTGAAGTACCACCTGGGCGCCGAGGGCACCTTCACCGGCCTGGACGGCGAGCAGATCACGGTCTCGCTGGCCGCCAACCCGTCCCACCTGGAGACGGTCGACCCGGTCATCGAGGGCATCGCCCGCGCCAAGCAGGACATCATCAACAAGGGCGGCACGGACTTCACGGTCCTGCCGGTCGCGCTGCACGGCGACGCGGCCTTCGCGGGCCAGGGCGTGGTGGCCGAGACCCTGAACATGTCGCAGCTGCGCGGCTACCGCACCGGCGGCACGGTCCACATCGTCATCAACAACCAGGTCGGCTTCACCGCGGCCCCCGAGTCCTCGCGTTCGTCGATGTACGCGACGGACGTGGCCCGCATGATCGAGGCCCCGATCTTCCACGTCAACGGCGACGACCCGGAGGCCGTCGTCCGCGTGGCGCGGCTCGCCTTCGAGTTCCGCCAGGCGTTCAACAAGGACGTGGTGATCGACCTCATCTGCTACCGCCGCCGCGGTCACAACGAGTCGGACAACCCGGCCTTCACCCAGCCGCTGATGTACGACCTGATCGACAAGAAGCGCTCGGTGCGCAAGCTCTACACCGAGTCCCTCATCGGTCGCGGCGACATCACCGTGGAAGAGGCCGAGCAGGCGCTGCAGGACTACCAGGGCCAGCTGGAGAAGGTCTTCACGGAGGTCCGCGAGGCCACGTCCCAGCCGGCCTCCGGCCCGGTGTCGGACCCCCAGGCGGACTTCCCGGTCGCCGTGAACACCGCGATCTCCTCGGAGGTCGTGAAGCGGATCGCCGAGTCCCAGGTCAACATCCCCGACTCCTTCCACGTCCACCCGCGTCTGCTGCCGCAGCTGCAGCGCCGGGCGACGATGGTCGAGGACGGCACGATCGACTGGGGTATGGGCGAGACCCTCGCGGTCGGCTCCCTCCTCCTGGAGGGCACCCCGGTCCGCCTGTCCGGCCAGGACTCCCAGCGGGGCACCTTCGGCCAGCGCCACGCGGTCCTCATCGACCGTGAGACGGGCGAGGAGTTCACGCCGCTGATGTACCTCGCCGAGGAGCAGGCGCGGTACAACGTCTACAACTCCCTCCTGTCCGAGTACGCGGTCATGGGCTTCGAGTACGGCTACTCGCTGGCCCGCCCCGACGCGCTCGTCATGTGGGAGGCGCAGTTCGGCGACTTCGTCAACGGCGCGCAGACGGTGGTCGACGAGTACATCTCGGCGGCGGAGCAGAAGTGGGGCCAGACGTCCGGCGTCACCCTCCTCCTCCCCCACGGTTACGAGGGCCAGGGCCCGGACCACTCCTCGGCCCGCGTCGAGCGCTTCCTGCAGCTCTGCGCCCAGAACAACATGACGGTCGCCATGCCGACCCTCCCGTCGAACTACTTCCACCTCCTGCGGTGGCAGGTGCACAACCCGCACCACAAGCCGCTCGTGGTCTTCACCCCGAAGTCGATGCTGCGCCTCAAGGCCGCCGCGTCGAAGACGGAGGAGTTCACGTCGGGTCAGTTCCGCCCTGTCATCGGCGACGCCACCGTGGACCCGGCATCGGTCCGCAAGGTCGTCTTCGTGGCCGGCAAGCTGTACTACGACCTCGAGGCCGAGCGGGTCAAGCGGGGGGTCACGGACACCGCGATCATCCGCATCGAGCGCCTGTACCCGCTGCCGGGCGCCGAGCTGCAGGCGGAGGTCAACAAGTACCCGAACGCCGAGAAGTACCTGTGGGCGCAGGAGGAGCCGGCGAACCAGGGTGCCTGGCCGTTCATCGCGCTCAACCTGATCGACCACCTGGACCTGGCGGTCGGCGCGGACATCCCGGCCGGCGAGCGGCTGCGGCGCATCTCGCGCCCGCACGGCTCGTCCCCGGCGGTGGGCTCCGCCAAGCGCCACCAGGCCGAGCAGGAGCAGCTGGTGCGTGAGGTGTTCGAGGCGTAGGCCTCCGGCGGTTCGCCGAACACCAGGGCCCGGTGCCGAGTTCCTGCTCGGCACCGGGCCCTTTGCCTACCCGTCGGGGCGGTCGAGACCGTACGCGGCTGCGGGTGCCTGGGGGCTGGTCGCGCGGTTCCCCGCGCCCCCAGGGGGCTGCAGTGCCGTCGGCCGCAACGGCACGGGTGGGCGCAGCGGCACCCCGCAAGCGCGGGCAGGCGAAGCCGACGCCCGGCCGGCCACAGCTCCGGGCACCACGCAAAGAAGTCGGCTCAGCCCAGATACGGCTCGAAGTCCCAGTAGGGGCGGGTGCGCTGGCGGGCGGAGATGGTGTGCGGGTGCTGGGCGCCCAGGGTGCGGGTGAGGCCGAGCAGACCGTCCTCCTCCAGCTTCCCGGCCTCCTCCTGCTCACGGGCGGCCCGCAGATCGGCGGAGAGGGCCACCTGGGCGGAGAGGGTCAGCGGGTGCTCGTGGCCGAGCGTGTGCCGGGACCGGCGCAGCGTGTCCCGGCTCAGCTCCACGGCATCGGCGATCCGGCCGTTGAAGTTCCGGGCACTGGCCGCGTTGAGGGCGCAGCCGAGGACCCAGGGATGGTCGGGGCCGAGGGGGGCGGTGAGTCCGCCGAGGGCCGCCTCGAACATCGACAGGGCCTCGGCGCGTTCGCCGGCCGCCTGCATGACCAGACCGGTGTTGGAGAGCATGCCGGTGGCCACCGGGTGGGCCGGGCCCAGCAGACTGCGGTAGCCGGCCTCGGCCTCGTCGATCAGCTTGCGGGCCTGCACCAGGTCGCCGTGCTCGCGCAGGAAGTTCCCGTAGTTGGTGACGAAGGCCAGCGTCCGGTAGTGCTCCCGGCCGTGCACCTGCTCCAGCTGGTCCAGGAGGCTCGCCATGTACGGCCCCACGTCCTGCTGCTGGCCGCCCTCCCGGCGCCGGCACATGGCCAGGTGGGTGCGGGCGCCGAGGGTCTGCGGATGCTGCGGGCCGAGCACCTGGACGTGCAGCCGGACCAGCGGTTCCTGCCGGGCGAGCGCGTCGCGGTAGCGGCCCAGCAGGCGCAGGTCGTGGGTGACGGCGCTGCCGGAGTTGAGTGTGCTGATGTGCCGGGCGCGCAGCGCGTTCTCCCGCTGGGTGAGAGTCTCCAGGTCGAGTTCGTACGCCTCCTGGTACCGGCCGAGGAGCCGCAGGCCGACGGCGACGTTGTGCCGGGCCATCAGCGTGGAGACCTCGTCGGGGCCGAGGAGGGTGGCGTAGCCGTCGAGGACACCCCGCTGCAGGTCGTCCGCCTCCGCGTACCGCCCGAGGTGGCGCAGGCTGTTGGCCATGTTGCCCTTGGTGGACAACTCGGCCAGCGGGGAGGGCCGTTCGGCCGTTCTGAGCCGCTGGTGGAGGCCGAGGTCGAGGTCGTAGGCGTCGCGGAACCTGCCGCTGGCGCGCAGGATGTTGCTCTCCTGGTAGGTCAGGTCGAGCATGAGCTGGGACAGCGGGTCCATGGTGCGGGCCCAGCGCTCGCGGATCCGCTGGGCCAGGTCGAGGCCGCTCTTGTACTCCCCGCTGCGGAAGCAGTACCGCAGGCAGTTCAGGACCATCTGCTGGACCCGGGGCTGGGTGCTCTCCAGCGCCCCGGAGGGTTCCAGGTGCGGGAGGAGTTCGGCGTACCGGGGCCAGTTCCTGCTGTCCATGGGGTTGCCCGGGTCGGCCTCGGCCAGCAGGCTGCGCACGGCCCGCTGGTGGGCGGCCCGGCCGGCCTCGCCGGTCAGCTTGGAGACGATGTCGTGGACGAGCCGGTGCATGTGCACGGACTCCTGGTGCGGGCCCATGTCGGCACCGACCGGACCGCGGGTCTCCCGGGTGAGGACCGAGTAATTGACCAGGGTGTCCAGGGCCCGGGTCCAGGCGGGCAGGTCGGTGGTCATCCACCGCAGTTCCTCGGGGAGGTCGATCTGCGGGTAGGCGCGGATGAGGCCGATCGGGATGCGTCCGGGCGCGAACGACGTGCAGAGGCCGAGGACGTCGATGGCGTGCGGCTGGGACGCCCGGAGCCGGTTGAGCAGTATCGACCAGGAGGTCATGGAGGACTGCGGGAAGCCGTCTCCGGTGGCGGGCTCGTCCACCGTGGAGAGCCGGCGCTCGCGCACCATCCGCAGATACTCGGGCACTTCCATCCCGGACTCGCCGAGCCAGGAGGCGGCCTGCACCAGTGGCAGCGGTACGTCCCCGAACTCGGCGGCGACCTCGTCGGCCTCCGCGGCGGTGATGTGGGTGGCGCGGCGCATCAGGTAGCCGGTGGACTCGGCCCGCAGGAAGGCGGGGATCTCGAGGATGTCGGTGTGTTCGCTCCAGCCGCGGTTGCGGGAGGTGATGAGCACGTGTCCGGGGCCCTGGGGCAGGAGCGTGTTCACGCCCGCCATGTCGTCCCAGCCGTCGAAGATGATCAGCCAGTTGGTGTGCGGTTCGCCGCGCCGCAGCGCGTCGCGGACGGCGCGGATGCGCTCGCCCGGCTCGCTGCCGATGCTCAGGCCGAGTTCGACGGCGAGTTCGCCGAAGCGGTCGCGCTGGATGTTGCGGTCGTCGGAGTTGACCCACCACACCAGGTCGTAGTCGGTGCTGAACCGGTGTGCGTACTCGGCGGCGAGCTGGGTCTTGCCGATGCCGGACATGCCGAGCAGGGTGCAGATCGCGTTGCCGCGTTCGGCATCGGCCAGGCGCTGGTGGAGGTCGGTGAGCAGGTCGTCGCGGCCGGTGAAGCGCGGGTTGCGGCGCGGGACCTCGCTCCAGATCTCGCAGCGGGTGTCGGGGTACCGGACGCGAGTGGAGGAGGCACGCGGGGTGCGGCGCCGTTCCACGCCGAGCCGGCCCAGCAGCCGTTCCTCGGCGGCGTCCTCGCTCATCCCCCACAGGCTGGCCGGTTCGAGGACGGCGGTGGCCGGGAGCAGGGACCGGTTGGTGAGGTTGACGGCAGCGAAGCGGTCGGCATGGGCGGCGACGAAGCCGCGCAGGACGTCGTTCCATTCGCCGGCCGGGCGCGGGCCGAGTTCGAAGAACCAGTCGTTGAGGACCAGCAGGACGCGGCCGCTGGACAGCAGCAGGTCACCGAACGAGTCCTCCAGCGGCACCTCGCGCGGCGGGTCCCAGCGCTGCAGGGTGGCCCGATGGCCGTGGCGTTCCAGGGCCTGCGCGATCCAGGCCGCCCACGAGCGGTGGTATCCGGGGAAGACCACCAGGAAGTGCTCGGGTGCCGCCGCACCGTCCGCGTCCGACCGCCGCTGTCCCACCATCGTCACTCCCTGCTCCCGCGCCTGTCGCACTCGCGGACATCCGCTCGCATAACGTAACGCAACCGTAGGCTCATGCAGCGTCACTCCCGGGCGTGGGCCATCGATCCGAGGCCGGCGTGATGTCCGCTCATCACTCTGACGAACTCCCTTCCGGCAATGGTCAGTTCATCGGATTCCCGGAGAACGGACAAGGCGTCACCCACATGGTCGCGGTAGACGGTGAACTGTTCCGCCGCCCGGGACCGCCAGGCCGCGGGAAGGGTGCCCCCGGACCGGGCCCGCCACCACAGATCCGCCAGCGCCAGATGCGCGTACGCCCCCTGGAGCACCCCGGGAACGGGACGCGGGTCGGGCCGCCAGCCGACGCGGTGCACGGCTCCGGAACCCGGACGGCACAGCGCCACGACCCCTTCGAGGGCGGCCAGTTTGGTGTGGTGGGTCTCGTGCACCAGGCACTCCGCCAGTTCCGCGGCGTCGGCGGGCAGCTGGGCCAGTACGGCGCCGGGGGCGGCGCGCAGGGTGGCGCTCATCGGTTCGACGCCGGGCCGGCCGGCGGGCGCGAGCGGCACCACGGCCCGGACCAGGGCCCTGACCTCGGCGCTCCGTCCCGGGTCGGTCGCGGCGAGCAGGGCGTGCGCCGCGCGCCAGCGCCGGGCCCAGGCCTCGGGGACGGAGTGCGGACGTTCCGCCGCCGGTACGCCCTGGGGGCCGATCCCGGGCGGCGGCACCCGGTAGGGGTCCAGATCGTCGAGGACGGCGTCGCCGCCGGGCAGCGTGCGCAGCCCGGACCAGCCGCGCGGCTCTCCGACCGGCTCCGCGCCCGTCTCGGCCCGCGGGCGCAGGACGACACCGCTGCCGCCCAGGGCGTCCCCGATGCGCAGGGCCCCGGGTACACCGCTGAGCCGGACCCGGCCCGAGGGAACGCTCAGCACGCCGAGGCCGGGCAGGACCAGTGCGCCCGAGGGAACGGCCAGGTGGCCGTCGACGAGGTCTCCCGCGCGGACGGCGGCGGCGACGGCGACCCCGCCCAGCTGGGCCAGATGCGCCTCGAACAGGGCGCCGTCGGCCGTGGTGAGCGTCTCGGCCAGCCATGCGCCGGTGGTCGGATAGTCGACCGCGTCCCGGACGGCGCCGGCCGCGGTCCGCTCCAGCAGCTCCCAGTCCCGCTCGAACCCTCGCCGCACCGAGGGCGCGGTCCGGGCCCGCCGGCCTTCCACGCGGACGAGGAGGGCCTTGAGAAGCAGCATGCGACGCGCGTGGAGTGCCGCGCGCAGTGTCCCGGTGCTCGCGGGCAGGGGACGGGTGCTGGCCACCTCCGTCAGGATCCCGGAGCCGGCGCCCGGCCCCGTCATCCCCCGGTGTCCTCGTCCGGGACGCCCTCGGCAAGTCCGGCCGGAAACAGACGTTGGGGCCCCTCGCCGCCACCGGAGTACCAGACCTCGTGGAACTCACCGGAGCGGTGCAGCACGTGCTCCACGGCGGCGATCAGTCCGGGGTCGTCCATGGCACGCAAGGACGCCACGTCGACGCCGGTCAGGTCGGGCAGGAGCGCGGTCCGTCCGGCGTCCTCACCGGGGC
Source organism: Streptomyces sp. NPDC005728 (assembly GCF_040630895.1). Taxonomy (NCBI): domain Bacteria; kingdom Bacillati; phylum Actinomycetota; class Actinomycetes; order Kitasatosporales; family Streptomycetaceae; genus Streptomyces; species Streptomyces sp. NPDC005728. Next base: position 79,702 of record NZ_JBEXYL010000016.1, on the reverse strand, counting down.
CGGCCGCCCATGTCCTTGGCTCCCCCACCCTCTGCTCCTCCCTTGCCCGCGCTCGCCCCGCACAGCCACAACGGCTGCCCAGTTCTTCCCGACAGACCGGAAGCAGAAACACTCCCCGGATCAACTCCGGTCAGCCTCGGCCCGGTTGACCCACTCCTGCGACCACGGCCACCAGGGCGGGGCAGCCTCGGACCAGTCGGCCCGAGCGGGTCGCGGGGGCGCACCGGCCGCCAGCTCCTCCTCCGCCCGCCGGGTCAGCTCCACGTCCGCCCAGTCCACCTCGCGCAGCGCGCCCACCAGCCGCTGCCACTGCTCCCGGGCCGCCCGGTAGGCACTGCGTGCCGCCCCGGGCCGCCCCATCAGCGCGAGCACCGCCCCGCTGCCGTGCCGTGCCCGGGCGGCCATCACCGAGCCCGGATCGCTGCCGTGTGCGGCCCGCGCCTCCCGCTCGGCGTTCTCGTACGCCTGGAGCGCATCCGTCAGCACCGGCGCACCGGCCTGATGCCAGCCCTCCAGCCGCACCCGCCCCAACTGGAGCCACACCTCGGCCCGCAGGGCCGCGTCGGCGGCCGCGCGCACCGCCTGGCCGAGCAGGTGCCGGCTCTCGAACAGGTCGGGCAGGAAGCCGAGATGGCGGAACCGCTGGGCGAGCGCGCTGCCGACCAGGCCCTGGAGGCGGCCGCGCTGCGCGGACCGGGCGGGCAGCGCCTTCAGTGCCTCGCGCAGCACGTACTCGGCCCGGTCCACGGTCCCCGAGCCGTCCCGTGCCGAGGCCCGCCGCAGCAGCGACTCGCCCCAGGCGGTGAGGAGCCGGCAGCGCACGGTGCCGTCGGCCGGTGCGAGCAGCGCGGCCCGCTCGTACGCCTCGTCGGCCTCCCGGGCCTCGCCGGCCGCGTCGTGGAAGGCGGCCAGTGCGGCCAGGCAGGGCAGCAGCAGATCGGGGTCGTCCCCGGCGACCCGCAGGGCCCGCGACAGCACCCGCCGGGTCTCGCCGTCCTCGGCGCCGGCCTCCCGCAGGGCCCGCGCCAGGTCGAGCAACGCGGGTCCGCATACGGCATCGGCGGTGCCCTCGGCATCCAGGATCGCGCAGGCTTCCCGGAGTTCGGCGACGGCGGCCTCGGGATGCCGCAGATCCAGCAGGACCCGGCCGCGCAGCAGGAGCCGGGACCGGTGGGCGGAGACGGGCCAGGGCACGGCGGCACTCCGCCGGCCGTCCACGGTCTCCTCGGCCTGGGGTACGGCCTCGGGGCCGAGTGGGGGCGTGTCCTCCTCCGGACGGGTCCCGAAGCCGTCCGGCCCGGAGCCGTCGGAACCGGATCCCTCCCCCTGCTCCCGCTGCGCCTCCCCGGCGTCGCCGAGGCCGGCCAGGGCGTCCGCATCGTCCGGGATCCGCGAGCGGGACCATTCCCGTGCCCGCCCGGTCAGCCCAGGCCAGGGGGCCAGGTCGGGATCCAGGACGTCCAGGGCGGCCGTGAGGTGGTCGCTCTCCGCCGTCAGCTGCCACAGCTCCCGTCGGCAGGCGGCCAGCTCCAGGGCCGCCTCGGCCCGTTCGCGGCTGTCGGCGGGGGCCGCCGAATGGGCCGCGGCGAGTTCGGCCGCGGCCTCGCGCAGCAGCTCGGCACGCCTGCCCGTCGTACGCGCGGCGGCCAGGCCCGCCTCGGCGCGCAGGATGCGGCCGAGGACCAGGTGGGGCCGCAGGCCGGTGCCGGGGGCTGTCCCGGTGCCGGGCCCGGCTGCGGCGAGAGCCTGCTCCCGGGCGCGGTGCAGCACCTCGGGGTCGGCCAGGTGGTGCCATTGGGCGAGCAGCCGCTCGGCCTCGGTCAGCGGGTCGGGCGTGACCAGGTCCGGCAGGTAGAAGCGCAGGACCCGGGCCGGGATGCGGGCGAACAGTTCGGCCTCGACGTTGCCGCCGCCCTCCGGCGCACCGGTGTCCTCGGGCAGGGGCCCTGCACCGGCGGCCGGGTCGTGGTCTGCGAGCCGGGCCGCGGCGAGGGCGGCGAAGTTGCGGGTGCCCCTGCCGAAGTGCCGTTCCACATAGGCCGAGCAGTGTTTGAGCACGAGGCCGGCCGTGTCCTGGTCGAGGGAGGACAGGAGCAGGTCCTGCACCCGGCCCGAGTAGGCGAAGCAGGGCTGGTCCTCGGTGCCGGGGAGCTGTCTGAGCAGCCCGCCGAGCAGTACCTCGGCCAGTTCCATGGGGCCGGTGTCGGGCAGCATGGCCCGCTGGACCAGTTGCATCACGGGCAGGGTGAGGGGGGCCGCGGCGAGGTAGACGGCCAGGCGCAGGGCACCGGGTGAGGCTCCCGCGCGGAAGGCGCGCAGCAGGTCGTCGTCGCTGCGCGGTGCCGGGCCGGCGGGGACGGCCGCGGGGGTGGCCGCAGCCGGGCCGGTGAGGGCCGCCCAGGCGCGCTCGCTGGTGGGGCCGGCCCCGCCGAGCAGACGGGCGAACGCCTCGAAGGCCTCCGGGGTGGGCTGCAGCACCGGCACGGACCGGGCGCCCGGCGCCGGTTCCTCCCACGGCTCGTCGTCGGGCAGGAAGGCGAGACGGCCGCCCACCTCGGCGGGGCGCAGCAGCAGGCCGGGTTCGGCGGGCAGCGCGGTACGACCCCACAGCCGGGGCGGCAGCGGCTGGACCACGGCCAGCGGGGCGGTGCGCGGCCACTGGTGCAGCAGGCGCTGTGCGCTGCCGTTCTGCCACAGCGGGCCCACGCAGTCGCTGATGACGAAGGTGAGCCGGCGGCCGGTGGGGTCGTGCAGTTCGTCGGCCGGGCGCAGCCGGGTGTGCCGGCCGGGACCGGCGGTCGTACCGACGAGGGGCGCGCCGGAGTCGTCGGCGTACAGGTGGTGGACGCGCACGGAGGCGAACGCGCCGGACTGCTGACAGGCCTGGCGCAGTTCCTCGACCAGCTGTCCCCAGACGGCCATGGCGGGCCCGGTGTCCATGAGCAGCTGGACCTCGCAGCGCCGGCGGCGGCCGGGCCGGGTGACCGGGAGCAGAATGCCGCTGGCGGCGGCACGGTCGGCGGTGGCCTCCTCGTCGAGGGGCTCGTCCTCGGAGCGGACGGAGGCGACCCGGTAGCGGCCGAGTGCGCGCAGCGCCTTCTCCAGGCCGAGCAGTCCCGGCAGGGCGCCGGCGGCGGGTGCGCGGACCGGGAAGGCGGTGGGGGTCGCGGCGTCGGCCTGCGGGCGCACGGTGAGGCCGGGGGTGAGCAGCGGAACCGGGGCGGCGGGGGAGTCCGCCCGGGGCTGGTCCGGGACCGGAGACGGTCCGGCGTCGGGCCGTGACGTCTCCGGGTCGCCTTCGGGTCGGGTGGCCGGGGCGGTACCGGACTGCGCGGGGGCGTCGCGGGGCGGGGCTGCGCCGAGCCGCCGGGCCAGCCAGACCGCGTCCGCCACGTCCTCCGCGGTGAGGTCGAGCCCGCCCTGGCGCAGCTTGCCGATCAGCTCGTCCAGGCGCATCCCGGGCATCCGGCCATCACCTCGTACGGTCGAGCGGCTGCATGAGCATCTCGGCGATCCGCTCCCGGGTGAGGCTCTGGGCGCGCGGGTCGTGCCGGGTGAGGAAGAGGGCGTTGAGGAGCTGGTCGGCGGCTAGCACCTCGCCGGGTTCGCGCTCCAGGAACCTGCGGATGAGATCCCCGCCGGCCTCGACGCCGTCCGGGCCGAGGTGCGCCTCGACCATGGCGGTGAGCTGCTCCTCGCCGGGCGGGTCCAGCTCCAGCTGGACGCAGCGCCTGAGCAGCGGGGCCGGGAAGTCCCGTTCGCCGTTGGAGGTCAGGACGATCACCGGGAAGGCGGTGCAGGCGATCCGTCCGCCGCGCACGGCGACCCGGCCGCCGTCGTGGGTGAGCACCTCGACGACGGGTTCGCGGTCGGCCAGCCGCTCCAGCTCGGGGATCGAGAACTCGCCTTCCTCCAGGGTGTTGAGCAGGTCGTTGGGCAGGTCGAGGTCGCTCTTGTCGAGTTCGTCGATGAGCAGCACCCGGGGCTGCTCGGCGGGCAGCAGCGCGGTCCCGAGGGGGCCGAGCCGGATGTAGGAGCCGATGCCGGGGGCGGCCGTCGCGTCCTCGGCGCCGCGGGCGCGCTCCAGCTGGACGTCCTGGAGGCGGCCGATCGCGTCGTACCGGTACAGGCCGTCCTGGAGGGTGGTGCGGCTGACGATGGGCCAGCGCAGCACCGTGCCGAGGCCGAGTTCATGGGCGAGCGCGTACGCCAGGGTCGACTTGCCCGTGCCCGGGTTGCCGGTCACCAGCAGGGGCCGGCGCAGGTAGAGGGCCGCGTTCACCGCGTCGACCTCGGCGGGCCTGGGCGCGTAGTTCTCGACCATACGGCGGCGGACGCCGAGCCTGCGCGCGCTGCTGGGGTCCTCGGCGCCGTCCTCCGGGCCCTCCCGGGAGGACGCGAAGTCGCGCCAGGGCGGCGGCGCCGGCAACCGCAGCATGCCGTCGTGCGGCTGACCCACTCCGCGGTAGATCCGCCAGTCGTTCACCTTGGGCTCCTCCCGGCTCTGGTGATCATGCAGCGGGCCCGGCCGTCCGACGTACGAGGCTACCGTCAGGCGGCCCTGTCTGCCGAGGTTCGGGGTGTCCGGCGTTCACTTCCGGCCCGCCGAACAGCCTTGCGAGTCAAGCGGATTGACGGGGCGTCCGGCGGGCGCGCCGGACAGGTCAGCCGCCGGGCGCGGCCAGGGGCGGCGGCCGCATCGTCTCGGTGGCGTACGGCGGCCGGTCCGGCGGGTCGAACAACACCGCAAGCTTCCCGCGCAGTCCTTGAGCCCGGGCCGACTCAGGGTCGTACAGGCGGATGCGGAGGTCACGCACCGGGCCGTCGAGGCCTTCGGCGTGCCGCGCCGCCCCCAGGACATGGGCGGCCTGCCGGTGGAATTCCTTGCACTCGTCGTGGTCGTGCCGGTCCCGGCGCCAGAGCACCACCGAGTGGCCGGCCATCAGCGCGTCCCTCATCGCCGCCTGCCCCTCCCCGCTGCCGACGGGACCGCAGTAGACCGGAACGCACATGTCGTCCATCGCCGTCAGGGCGCCGTAGTACGGGTACCTGCCCCCGGAGCGGGTCGCGGCGGGGTGGCCGTCGGCCGGGGCCATGCCGTGCAGCGGCTCGTGCGCGAGCGGGCCGCGGACCACGCCCCGCCAGCGTCTGCGCCACTCAGGTGAGGGCGGCCGGGTGTTGCGCCGCAGGTCCCGGACGACGACGGTCCGGCGCATCCCGAGCGGCATGAACCGCTCGTCGACGAAGTCTTCGTCGTCGTCCACACCCTCGCCGTCGCCTTCCTCGCCCTCCAGGACACCGGGACCGGCGGGCCCGGCGGGCAGCAGCTGCCACTCGTCCACGGGAAGGTCGAACAGCTTGCGGGGCAGGAACACCTCGATCGCGGCCAGATGCTCGCCGTGGTCGCCCTGGCCGAGCGCCCGGGCCAGCGGCCCGCGCAGCGTCGCGGCCAGCTCCTCGGCGCGGACACCCCGGTCGTCGGCGTCGACCGGGGTGACGTCCAGGCCGTCGTAGATCAGCTGCACGCTCCACGGGTAGCGGCCGTCGTACATGGGCGCACCCACCTTGACGAGGACGTCGGTACGGGTGGCGGACGGCTGGACGACGGGCGGGGCGGAGGGGTGCCTGGAAGGGGGGACGGCGTCCCATGCCCGGGCGCCGTCACGCCCCTCGGCGTCTTCGCTGCCCGCAGTGCCTCCGCTGCCCTCGGCGTCCCCGCTCCCCTGCGCGTCGACGCCGTCCAGCAGTCCCCGGATGGCCTCGCCCACCGCCCAGTGCCGGTGGCCGGCGGCCTGCCCGGCGAGCCAGCCGGTGAACGCGCCCAGCCGCGCGGGATCCACCTCGGCGGAATGCTCCCGTACGGTCCTGCGCACCGCCTTCGCCGCGTACAGCAGGACGGCGTCGAGGTCGACCAGTGTGCCGCCGCCGCCCGGTTCCAGGGTGCGCAGCCCGTACAGCAGCGCGGCGCCCTCGCGCCAGGTCCGCACGTTCTGCAGCACCAGCGAGCGCAGCCGTTCGCCGCGCACCTGCTCCTTGACCTCCTCCACGAGGTGGACGATCTCGCCCGCTCCGGCGGGCGGCGGCAGTTCGGCGAGGTGGCCGTAGAGCCGGGCGCGGAGGTCTGCGGTGATGCCGGAGGCGGGAGGTGCGAGACCGGGCAGCGCGGCCTGGAGCGTGGTCCAGTTCGCGTACGGCGACGGGTCGTCGAGGAGGCGGAGGTGGTGCAGGTCGTGTGCGCGCAGGACCTCGCGCAGGACGCCGGCTCCCTCGCGCAGGTCGAGCAGCTCGTGCAGCGCGGTGACCGGGACGGCGACGCCCTCCTCCCGGCGGCGGCCCTTGATCACGCCGATGACGGATCCGTGCCGCAGATCCAGGACGGGCCCGCCGGACAGGCCGCCGATCGGCAGGTTGCCGCCGAGCAGCAGCGCCCGGGCGTCGGAGCCCGCGAGTTCGCCCATGCCGTGCCGGATGCCCAGCTCACCGGTCTGCACGGACCAGCCGTAGAGCCCGATCGGGGCCCGGGCGCCCGGCTCCCGGTCGCTCAGCCACAGACAGCGCACGTCGTCGGCGCCGGCGACCCGGACGAGTGCGAGGTCGGGAAACGGCCACGGATCGCGGAACGACTCCGCTGCCCCGGGGCGTGGCGCAAGGAGTACGGCGGTCCCGGTGCCGGTGCGTTCCTCCCAGGCGTCGGCGGCGGTGCGCTCCTGCCAGGTCACGCGCATGGGGCTCTCCCCTCGGCACACCGCGGCGCCCCCCTTCCCCACGACATGGGCGCAGGTCAACAGCCAGCCCGGGGCTATGAAGAACCCCGACCCCCAGTACAGGTCACGGTCCGTTGCATACCCGTCACCCGGTGCGCCGATGCGTGCGAGAGAGGGGCGCACCATCTCGTCGAAGGCGCTCATACGGCGCCGGAGGCCGGGGACCGCGGCGGTACGACGGTGCCGCCGGGCGCCGCGGGATCCGCACCGTCCGCCGCCGTGGCCGGTTCGGTCCAGGTCAGGGACACGGTCAGGGAGGACTTGCCGCCGCCCTCCGCGATGGCGCTCACGATCTTGCCGGACTGCGCCGTCAGTTCGATTCCGAAGCTGACGGACACCTCGACCGGGGCGGGTGTGTCCAGACCGGCGCGCAGGGAGCGCACGACGCCCCCCACCGTGCCGGCCAGGCCGCCCGCCATGTCTATGACGCGGTCCCCGAGCCCGGTGTCCCAGTACCCGCCCTCGTCCAGCGCCTCCTCGTCGGCCGCGCCGATCCTGGCCCAGACGACGGTTCCGTCGTCGAGCCGGATGCGTTCGACTCCTCCACCCATGACGCCCCCGTTCGCTGAATGGGAGGAGAAGGCTAACTCCGGAAAAAGCGGAGGGGGAGGGTCATCGGACGATACGGCTGATGATCGCCCCTACTGTGACGGGAGTGGCCGCTGCTACTCGTCGTCCTCGTCGTCGAGCCGGGCGAGCCAGGTCGCGAGGCGCTCCACGGGCACCTCGAAGTCCGGATTGAGATCCACGAACGTGCGCAGCTGCTCGGCAAGCCACTCGAACGTGACCTCTTGCTCGCCGCGCCGCTTCTCCAACTCCTCGATCCCGCGGTCGGTGAAGTACATGACCTGCTTCTCCTGCGTCTACGTCCGGGGTGGATGGGTCCAGGGACAGCCTATGCAACGGCGCGGGAGCGGGGGGCCACGTGAAGGCGGGCGAGCGACCCCACCCCGGAAAAGGTGTCTTGACTTTCCGTGACCACGATATATCGTGTTTGGAAGAAGACGCGATATGGCGTGTTGTGAGCGCGACCGTGTCCGCCACCCGAGGAGGCTTCCCATGTCCGAGTGGTCCGTCGCCGAGCCCCAGAAGCTCACCTTCGACACCCCCGTGAGCGACCTGCACGTCCGTATCGTCAACGGAACGGTGAACGTCGTGGGCACGGACGAGGGTTCCGCCCGTCTGGAGGTCTCGGACATCGAGGGCCCTCCCCTGATCGTCACCCAGGAGCACGGCACCCTCACGGTGGCCTACGAGGACCTCCCCTGGAAGGGCTTCCTCAAGTGGCTCGACCGCAAGGGCTGGCGGCGCAGCGCCGTCGTCTCCCTCGCGGTCCCCGCCGACACGCGCGTGGAGGTCGGCGTGGTCAGCGCCGGCGCGGTCGTGTCCGGCATCAGCGGCCCCTCGGTGGTCAAGGGGGTCAACGGCGACACGACCCTCGTGGCCCTCTCCGGCCCGGTCCGCGCCGACACCGTGTCCGGAAACCTGGAGGCCCAGGCCGTCACGGGCGACCTGCGCTTCAACTCGGTCTCGGGCGACCTGACCGTGGTCGAGGGCTCGGGCCCCTCCGTCCGCGCCGACTCCGTCAGCGGCTCCATGATCATCGACCTGGACCCGGACGGCCCCACCGACGTGCGGCTGACCAGCGTCTCCGGCGAGATCGCCATCCGGCTGCCGCACCCGGCGGACGCGGAGGTGGAAGCGAACACCGCGAGCGGCACGATCTCCAACGCCTTCGACGGCCTGCGGGTGCACGGCCAGTGGGGCGCCCACAAGATCACCGGCCGCCTCGGCGCCGGCAACGGCAAGCTCAGGGCCACCACGGTCTCCGGCTCGATCGCCCTGCTGCGCCGCCCGCCGGCAGAGGACGAGCACCGCACCGCACCGGACCCGGCGGCCGGCCCCGGCACCACCCCGGGGGACAATTCCGTCTCCGGCCGGGGCACCGGCGCCACCGACGCCCCGGCCGACGGCACGACCGACAAGAAGGTGCTCTGACATGCCCCCCGTCTTCGCCCACGGCCGCCTCCGCCTCTACCTGCTCAAGCTGCTGGACGAGGCACCGCGCCACGGCTACGAGGTGATCAGGCTCCTGGAGGAGCGCTTCCAGGGCCTGTACGCCCCCTCGGCGGGCACGGTCTACCCCCGGCTGGCCAAGCTGGAGGCCGAGGGCCTGGTCACGCACACGACCGAGGGCGGCCGCAAGGTGTACGCCATCACGGACGCCGGCCGCGCCGAACTGGCCGACCGCAGCGGTGAACTGGCCGACCTGGAGCTGGAGATCCGCGAGTCCGTCGCGGAACTGGCCGCCGAGATAAGGGCCGACGTGCGCGGCGCGGCCGGCGATCTGCGGCGCGAGATGCGCGCGGCCGCCTCCGAGGCTCGCCGGGGCACCAAGGCGGGCGGCGGCGAGGCGGGACCCTTCGGGGAGTACGGCGACCTCGGCGACAAGGAGGCCTGGCGCGCCGCCAAGGAGGAGATGCGCCGGGTCAAGCAGGAGTGGAAGGAGCAGGCCCGCCGCGCCAAGGACGAGAGCCGCCGGGCCCGCGAGGAGGCCCAGCGGGCCCGCCACCAGGCCCAGGAGGCCCAGGCGCGGGCGCGGGCCCAGGCGCAGGAGGAGATGCAGCGCATCGCCCGCCGGGTCCAGGAGCGCGTGCAGGACCACTTCACCCGCGGCGACTGGCCGAGCGGCGTACGGGAGGGCCTGACCGAACTCGCCAAGGAGTTCGGCGAGTTCGGGAAGGACTTCGGGAAGGAGGTCGGCAAGGACTGGGGCTTCGGCCGCACCGCCGAGGAGCGGGGCACGGGTCCCCGCAAGTCGGCCCCCGCGGCGGGACCGGAGTACTCCGCCACCCCGGAGGACTTCCCGGCCGAGTACGAGCCGTCCTGGGCCCACGAGGACCCCACCGGCGACCCGACCCGGGACCTGGACCGCCTCCTGGACCGCTTCCGCGACGACATCCGTGACGCAGCCCGCGACCACGGCGTCACCGCCGACCAACTGCGCGACGCCCGCAGCCGTCTGTCGTCGGCGGCGGCCCACATCGGGGCGATACTGCGCAGCCCCAAGGTCTGAGCCAGGGCGGGAGTGCGCGGCGCGCCCCACCGTTCCCGGCCGCGCCGCGGACTCCCGCCCGCAGCACCACCCGTTCCTGCCGCGGCCGGACCGAACACTCCGGCCACTCCCCTGGACTCGTCGGCCCCGCGCGGGTTCCCTCGGCCGACCCGCCCGGGCGCGCCCTCAGCCGGCCTGTGCGGCCTCCTCGCCGTACAGCACCCGGCGCAGCGACTGGTAGGTCACCCCGTGGTCGGCGAGCACCTCGGCGGGCACGCCGGGCCGCACGGTCAGGGCCAGCAGGATGTGTTCGTCGCCTATGTGAGCGTCGCGGCGGCCGACGGCGGTGCGCAGCGCTCCCTCCAGGACGCCCTTCGCACCCCGGCTGAAGGGGCGGCGCCCGGACCACCGGGCCTTGCCGCTGCGGTCGCCGGACATCGCCCCGGCACCGTGCACCTCCTCGACGCGGGAGACGATCTCCGTGACGTCGATCCCGAGTCCGGCCAGGGCCTCCGACTCGGCCCGGGACAGGCCGGCCCGCCGCCGCGCCTCGCCCAGCGCCTCCCGTACGGACGCCTTGCGCTCCGCGAGCCCGAGCGCGGCCAGCGCGAAGGAAGCGCGGCTCGCCTCGCGATCGAGGAGGGCGAGCAGCAGATGCTCGGCACCGACGGACCGCGCCCCCTCGCGTTCCCCGTGCTCGACCGCGCCCCGTACGACCTCGCGGGCGTCCTTGGTGAAGCGTTCGAACATCACTGCCTCCCGTACTTCTTGTGCACGGCCTGCCTGCTGACGCCCAGTTCCGCGGCGATCTCCTGCCACGACCAGCCCTGATTGCGCGCACTGCGCACCTGTACCGCCTCCAGCTGTTCCAGCACCCTGCGGAGCGCGGCCACGGCACGCAGCCCCACCCGCGGATCGCGGTCACCGGCACGCTGGGCGAGATCCGTCGCATCGGTCATGATGTCAACCTACGTTGACACACCGGTCATGTCAACCAAGGTTGACAACGGGGTGAGGAAAAAGGCGGGCCCGGCACTCCGGACCCGCCTCGCCGTCCCTCCGCGGGGAGTTCAGGAGTTGGTGAGCACGATCTTCCCGAACTGGTCGCCGGATGCGAGCCGTTCGAAGCCCTCACGGGCCCGGTCCAGGGGCAGTTCCTCGTCGATGACGGGCCGCACCCCGGTGGCGGCGCAGAAGGAGAGCAGGTCCTCCAGCTCGTCCTTGGTGCCCATGGTGGAGCCGACGACCTTCAGCTCCAGGAAGAAGATGCGGGTCAGCTCGGCGTGCGAGGGACGGTCGCCGCTGGTGGCACCGGAGATGACGATCGTGCCGCCGGGCCGAAGGGACTTCACCGAGTGGGACCAGGTGGCCGCGCCCACGGTCTCGATGACGGCATCCACCCGCTGCGGCAGCCGGGCACCCGGCTCCACCGCCTCGACCGCCCCCAGTTCCAGGGCCCGCTTCCGCTTCGCCTCGTCCCGGCTGGTGGCGAAGACCCGCAGGCCGGCCGCCTTGCCCAGCACGATCGCGGCCGTGGCGACCCCGCCGCCCGCGCCCTGCACGAGGACCGAGTCGCCGGGTCGCACCCCGGCGTTGGTGAACAGCATCCGGTACGCGGTCAGCCAGGCCGTCGGCAGGCAGGCGGCCTCGGCGAAGGACAGTTCCTTCGGCTTCGGCAGGACGTTCCAGGTCGGCACGGCCACCTGCTCGGCGAAGGTGCCCTGGTAGCGCTCGGTGAGGATGGAGCGCGGCTCCTTGGGGCCGACACCGTGACCGCTCTGGCCGATGACGGAGTGCAGGACGACCTCGTTGCCGTCCTCGTCGACTCCGGCGGCGTCGCAGCCGAGGATCATCGGCAGCCGGTCCTCCGGGAGGCCGACGCCCCGCAGGGACCAGAGGTCGTGGTGGTTGAGGGAAGCGGCCCGCACGTTGATCGTGCTCCAGCCGGCGCGGGCCTCGGGGGCCGGACGGTCCCCCAACTCAAGGCCGGAGAGCGGCTGGTCGCGGTCGATTCGGGCGGCGTAGACAGCGAACATGGCTCGACGATAAGTGCGCTGTGCAGCCGACGGAACCAGGGGTCCCTGTGACACATGCCCTCTTGCGTCAGGGCACCCGTCCGGCGCAGCCCGGCACCGACAAGCCCACACAGCGCGTCGCAAGCACCCGAACGGGCGGGTGGGTGGGCGCAAAATGGCCCCGCCCAAACGGACGGGGCCATTCAGAGCAACGTCAGCGACGCGCAACGCCCTCGGCACGGGCAGCCGCAGCCACCGCCGCGGTCACCGCGGGAGCAACCCGCTCATCGAACGGCGACGGAATCACATAGTCGGCAGCAAGGTCGTCCCCGACCACAGCGGCCAGCGCCTCCGCGGCAGCGATCTTCATGCCCTCCGTGATCCGCGTGGCCCGCACCTGCAGCGCGCCCGCGAAGATCCCGGGGAAGGCCAGCACGTTGTTGATCTGGTTCGGGAAGTCGGAGCGCCCGGTCGCGACGACCGCCGCGTACTTGTGCGCCACATCCGGGTGCACCTCGGGGTTCGGGTTGGCCATCGCGAACACGAAGGCACCCTTCGCCATGGAGGCCACGGCCTCCTCCGCGACCGTACCGCCGGAGACGCCGATGAAGACGTCGGCGCCCGCGAGGGCGTTCTCCAGCGTGCCGGTGATGCCCGCCTTGTTGGTGAAGGAGGCCAGCTCGCGCTTGACCGGAGTGAGATCCTCGCGGTCCGCCGACACGACGCCCTTGCGGTCCGCCACCGCCACGTCCCCGATGCCGGCCTCGACCAGCATCTTGGCGATGGCGACACCGGCCGCGCCGGCACCCGAGATGACGGCCCGCAGCTGCCCGATCTCGCGCCCGCTCAGCCGCGCCGCGTTCCGCAGCGCCGCGAGGGTCACGACGGCCGTACCGTGCTGGTCGTCGTGGAAGACCGGGATGTCGAGCCGCTCCTGGAGCTGCTTCTCGATCTCGAAGCACCGGGGTGCCGAGATGTCCTCCAGGTTCACTCCGCCGAAGGAGGGAGCGAGCCGGACCACGGTCTCCACGATCTCGTCCACGCCCGTGCAGTCGAGCGCGATCGGCACCGCGTCGACACCGCCGAACTGCTTGAACAGGATCGCCTTGCCCTCCATCACGGGGAGGGAGGCCTGGGGACCGATGTCCCCGAGTCCGAGCACGGCCGTACCGTCGGTCACGACAGCCACCACGGAGGACTTCCACGTGTAGTCGTTGACCAGGTCCGGCTGCTCCGCGATCGCGGTGCACACGCGCGCGACGCCGGGCGTGTACGCGAGGGAAAGGTCGTCCTTGTCACGGACCGGCACGGTGGCCTGCACGGCCATCTTGCCGCCGCGGTGCAGCGCGAACGCCGGATCGAAGGAATCGAGGGGCTCGGCCCCGTCCTGATCCGTACTGCTGTCGCTGCGAGGATTGACGATCTCCGCTGCCACTTTGTTTTACCCCTTAGGTATGCATGATTTGAGGGTCGACCACTCCTGGTGAGGGGTGGGCGGGCACCGCGTAAGGCCCGGTTGCTGATACGTACGAGCACAGACGCGACGGGCGCGCCGCACACGCGCCCTGAGCCCCGGATGAGGGGTGTAAAGAACCTTCTTACCGGACGGACGGCGCTCACGACGAGTCCAATAGGTGCAAGGTCACATCTGGGAACCAGAAGGCCACACGGGGATGACGTGCGGCTGACACAGGCACGACACAGATGTGACTCGCCGGTAACCAGGACTTGGACGCGCGTCACGCGCAACAATGGACCACATCGTGAGATGACCAGAAGATTTCCGGTCCGAGCGGGGAATCGCCGCAGATCTGTGGCCCTGAAGTCCCGTACGGAAGGGACCTGGAGGGTTCGGGGGTCACCCGTTATCCGATTTTGACATAGCGAGTCGCCTGATTGGCGTAGTCCGAATGGCAAGATGCCGTAAACCCACGAGGTCGCGACACCCGATGGTGTGTGTTTCCGTCGACCCATCGGCACCTCTTCCCATCCGCCGGAGGAACCACGATGACCGCAAGCTCCACCCTTCGTACGACCGCCGCGCACTCCCGGCTAGCTGCGGTCGGTGCGATCGCGGTCGCAGGCGCCCTGCTGCTCACCGGCTGCGGTGACCAGACCAAGACCAACGGCTCCGGCAGCGTGTCCAACGCCCCGCTGGCCGACAAGCTTCCCCAGGAGATCCGCGACAAGGGCGAGATCAGGGTCGGTTCGGACATCGCCTACGCCCCGGTGGAGTTCAAGGACTCCTCCGGCAAGGTCGTCGGTATCGACCCGGACCTGGCGGACGCCATGGGCAAGCAGCTGGGTGTGAAGCTCACGTTCCAGAACGGCACCTTCGACGCCCTGCTCACCGGTCTGCGCTCCGACCGCTACGACATCGCGATGTCGGCGATGACGGACAACAAGAACCGCCAGGAGGGCATCGACCCCGACACCGGCAAGAAGGTCGGCGAGGGCGTCGACTTCGTCGACTACCTGTCCGCCGGTGTCTCGATCTACACGCGCAAGGGCGACACCAAGGGCATCGCGTCCTGGAGCGATCTGTGCGGCAAGAAGCTCGCCGTCGAGCGCGGCACCGTCTCGGAGGACCTGGCCAAGCAGGAGGCCAAGAAGTGTCCGAGCGGCAAGAAGCTCACCATCGAGCCCTTCGACGACGACCAGCAGTCCCAGACGCGACTGCGCTCCGGCGGCGTGGACGCGGCCTCCTCCGACTTCCCGGTGGCCGCCTACGCGGTGAAGAACTCCGGCGGCGGCAAGGACTTCGAGCTCGTCGGTGAGCAGGTCGAGGCGGCCCCGTACGGCATCGCCGTCGCCAAGAAGAACAGCCAGTTGCGCGACGCGCTCCAGGCCGCGATGAACGCGGTCATCAAGAACGGCGAGTACGAGAAGATCCTCACGAAGTGGGGCGCCCAGGACGGCGCCGTCAAGGAGTCCGTCATCAACGGCGGCAAGTGATCCGCGGCTGCAGCGGCCACTGAGAGGCAACACCCGTGACTGACATCGAGAAGACGGCCGGGGAGCAGAACACCCCCCCGGCCGGCCCGGAGGCCATCCGGGCCATTCCGGTCCGGCACTACGGACGCTACGTTTCCGCCGTCATCGCGATCGCGCTCCTCGTCGCGATCATCTACGCGTTCGCCCAGGGCGAGATCAACTGGAACGCGGTCCCGGACTACTTCTTCGACGACCGGATCCTGACCGGTGTCGGCAAGACCCTTCTGCTGACGGTCCTGTCGATGGTGATCGGTATCGTCGGCGGCATCGTCCTCGCGGTGATGCGGCTGTCGAAGAACCCGGTGACCTCGTCGATCGCCTGGTTCTACATCTGGTTCTTCCGCGGCACCCCGGTCCTGGTCCAGCTGTTCCTGTGGTTCAACCTGGGCCTGGTCTTCCACTACGTCAACCTCGGTCCGCTCTACAAGGACGAGTGGTCCGACTTCATGACGCCGTTGCTGACGGCGCTGCTCGGCCTCGGCCTGAACGAGGCCGCGTACATGGCCGAGATCTGCCGGGCCGGTCTGCTCGCGGTGGACGAGGGCCAGACCGAGGCGTCGCACGCGCTGGGCATGAGCTACGGCAAGACGCTGCGACGGATCATCATCCCGCAGGCGATGCGCGTGATCGTGCCGCCCACGGGCAACGAAGTGATCAACATGCTGAAGACGACCTCGCTCGTGGCGGCCGTCCAGTATCCGGAGTTGTTCCGCTTCGCCCAGGACATCGGCCAGAACTCCGGCGCCCCGGTGGAGATGTACTTCCTCGCCGCCGCCTGGTACCTGATCATGACCTCGGTGCTGAGCGTGGGCCAGTACTACATCGAGCGGTACTACGCCCGCGGCTCCAGTCGCCAGCTTCCGCCCACACCGTGGCAGAAGGTGAAGGCCCATCTGACGACCTTCTCGAGCAGGAAGGTCACGGCATGACCGACAAGCTGAGCAAGACGCAGGACGCCCGGCCGCACGGCACGGTGCCGATGGTCAAGGCCCAGGGCGTGCACAAGTCCTTCGGCCACGTCGAGGTCCTCAAGGGCATCGACCTGGAGGTGAAGCCGGGCGAGGTGTTCTGCCTCATCGGCCCCTCCGGCTCGGGCAAGTCGACCTTCCTGAGGTGCATCAACCACCTTGAGAAGATCAACGCCGGCCGGCTGTACGTCGACGGCGAGCTGGTCGGCTACCGGCAGCACGGCGACAAGCTGTACGAGCTGCGCGACCGCGAGGTCGCGATGAAGCGCCGAGACATCGGCATGGTCTTCCAGCGCTTCAACCTGTTCCCGCACATGACCGCCCTTGAGAACGTCATGGAGGCTCCGGTCCAGGTCAGGGGCGTCAGCAGGGCCCAGGCCAAGGAGCGCGCGATGCAGCTCATCGAGCGGGTGGGCCTCGCGGACAAGGCCGGGAACTACCCCTCGCAGCTCTCCGGCGGTCAGCAGCAGCGGGTGGCGATCGCCCGGGC
This sequence comes from Streptomyces sp. NPDC005728, assembly GCF_040630895.1. Lineage (NCBI taxonomy): Bacteria > Bacillati > Actinomycetota > Actinomycetes > Kitasatosporales > Streptomycetaceae > Streptomyces > Streptomyces sp. NPDC005728. The sequence goes on along the minus strand of NZ_JBEXYL010000016.1, from coordinate 63,416 downwards.
TCTGGCGATGGACCCGAAGCTGATGCTCTTCGACGAGCCGACCTCGGCCCTCGACCCGGAGCTGGTCGGTGACGTCCTGGACGTCATGCGTGACCTCGCCGAGTCGGGTATGACGATGGTCGTCGTCACCCACGAGATGGGCTTCGCCCGCGAGGTCGGCGACAGCCTGGTCTTCATGGACGGCGGTGTGGTGGTCGAGTCCGGTCATCCGCGAGATGTTCTGACCAACCCGCAGCACGAGCGGACGCAGTCGTTCCTGTCCAAGGTGCTCTGAACGGTCACAGACGGCTGATGCCGCCCACCCCGGCCGGGGTGGGCGGCATCAGCCGTTGCTGAGGGCGGTGCGGAAGGTCAGTGCAGGTTGAGCCACGGACTGCGCGGCGACAGGTTGCCCTCCGTCTTGATCTTGTACATGTGCACGAAGGTGGTGAACTGCCCCTTGCCGTGGAAGTCCTTACCGGCGTAGTGCTTGTTGACCACCTTTCCCTTCGGGCAGGCATAGGTCTTCTGGGAGACGACCTTCTCACCCGTGGTGACGACGGTGATCACGATCTTGCACTTCGCGTGCTTCTTCCCCATGGAGACGATCGCGGAGGGGTGCCCGACCCGCTTGGCCTTCTTGCTGAGGCACGCCTTCCAGATGATCACGGTGTCATCGTTCGGGAACGTGTCCACGTTCGAGTACTGGTAGCACCCGCCGTTCCCCTCCGCGTAGGCCGACGGCGCGGTGACCACACCCGCCACGGACATGGCCGCGCACACTGCTGCCACGGCAGCGGATTTCCTGAGCTGCATCGCAGACTCTTCCTCCCGTTTCAGGACGCCCGGACGGAACGTCCTCGGCCGGTGATCATGCACGCTGCCAAAGCTCCCTCGCAAAAAAGTGCGACCGGGCGCGGACAGGGGCGACGTCCGGCAGCTCGCCGGACGCCTGCTCGCGCCGCCAGAACTCTCACCCGTACCAGTGCGGTGCCCCCTGCGAGCACGCAGAAGAGGCGGTACGAATCTTTCGTACCGCCTCTGTTCCTGCGCGACGCCCCCTACTTGAGGGCGAGGAGCAGCGTGTCCGACGGCGAGCACCACACCGCCCGGGCCTCCCCGAACCCCTTCTCGCGCAGCACGCGCGCGTGCCGGGCCGCGGACGGCATGTCCCCGTCGGCATGCTCGCCGTAGATCTCGAAGCGGCGGGCGGTGGGCTCGGCGAGAACGGGATCCTGCGCCGCCAGCTGCCACCACTCCGCCCAGTCCAGGGCACCTCCCCGCTTGGCCTGATCCATGCGGGCGTGCCGCTGGGCGCGCTCGGCCGCATTGATCCGGGGCGTGCTCTCATCGATCATGTGGTCCGCGTTCATGAAGACACCGCCGTCGCGGACCACCTCCGCGACCTGACCGTAGAGGGCCGCGAGGGGTTCGCTGTGCAGCCAGTGAAGGGCCGTGGCGGTCAGGACCGCGTCGTAGGAGTCGTGCGGCAGCTGCGCCGGCCACCCGGGATCCTTGAGGTCGGCGGTGACGAAGGAGACGCGGTCGTCGCCCTGGAAGGTGCCGCGCGCGATGGCGAGCAGAGCCGGGTCGAGGTCGACGCCGGTGCTGGTGGCCTCGGGGAACCGCGCCAGCAGCCGGGCGGTGATGGTGCCGGTGCCGCAGGCGAGGTCGAGCACGCGCGGTGCCGTACCGACGAGCGCCTCGACCATGTCGAGCATGATCCGGAACCGCTCCTCGCGGTCCGGCATGTACCACTCCTGCTGCCGGTCCCAGCTCTCCTGCCAGGCGGCCCAGTCGGTTCCGGTACTGGTGGTCATGGAAACCCCGTCTCCTCACGCACGCGTAATACCCTGGAAGCACGATCGGCTGTTACCCGACCGCAGACATGACCATAGAGCGCCTCCGTAAGGACTACAAGTGGAACTGGTCTATTACTCGGATTACGCCGTACGTCTCGTCAACAGCGAGGAACCGGTCCGGGGCAAGGACTCCCTGACCTCGGTCGAGGCCGTCCGCGACCTCTTCGGGGCGAACGCGTCGGCGGCCCGCCGCGCCACCGACGCCGACGTCACCCGCTTCCGCTCGGTACGGGGCCGGCTGCGCTCGGTGTTCGAGGCGGCCGACAAGGGCGACGAGACCCTGGCCGTAGACCTCCTGAACTCACTCCTCCTGGAGTTCCCGGTGAGCCCGCAGATCTCCGGGCACGACCACCGGGACGACGACGGCCGCCCGCTGTGGCACATGCACCTGGCCGACCACCCGTCCAACGCCACCGCCGGGTACGCCGCGATCGCGGCGATGGGCCTGGCCTTCCACCTCACGGAGTACGGCGTCGACCGCCTCGGCCTGTGCGAAGCAGCCCCCTGCCGCAACGCCTACCTCGACACGTCCACGAACCGCTCCCGGCGCTACTGCTCGGACCGCTGCGCGACCCGCGCCAACGTGGCCGCCTACCGTGCTCGCAAGCGCCTGGAGGCCGACCGGGCGGGCAGCAGCGGCCTGGCGGCCGAGAGCGCCCAGCGCGCCACCGCCAGCGGCGAGCGCTGACCCTCCTTGCGCGGCCGGTACCGGAACCGCGCCCTGCCGAGGATCAGCTCGTCGGGCACGACCCCGTAGTCGGTGCTGTCCCCGCCCGCGTACGGGTTGTCCCCGAGCACCCACCAGCCGCCCTCGCGCTGCTCCACGGCACGCTTGACGACCAGCAGGTCCTGCTGGAAGGGATGACGCAGGACGACGATGTCCCCCGGCCTGATCACGGCCCCGTACTGCAGCAGGAGCCGGTCCCCGTGATGCAGCGTGGGCACCATGGACGGACCGGTCACCTCCGCCAGCCCGAACGGCGCCGCGACCCTTCCCCGCTCGGTCTCCTGCGACAGCTCCGGCATCCCCGGCACCTCCCCGGTCCGTTCCTCCACCAGTCTCAGTCTGACCCTGGACTTTTGTCCTAAGCCCTAGGGGGCCCTCACGAAATCCCGTCCCTCAGGGAGTAATGTCGCACCTGAGAAGACGATCACGAGGAAGGAACGCTCCATGCTTTCCCGCCTGTTTGCCCCCAAGGTCAAGGTCAGCGCGCACTGCGACCTGCCCTGCGGTGTGTACGACCCGGCCCAGGCCCGCATCGAGGCGGAGTCGGTGAAGGCCGTTCAGGACAAGATGGCCGCCAACGACGACCCGCACTTCCAGGCGCGTGCCACCGTCATCAAGGAGCAGCGCGCGGAGCTGGCCAAGCACCACGTCTCCGTGCTCTGGAGCGACTACTTCAAGCCCCCGCACTTCGAGAAGTACCCGGAGTTGCACCAGCTGGTGAACGACGCCCTGAAGGCCCTCTCGGCCGCCAAGGCGTCCACCGACCCGGCGACGGGCCAGAAGGCACTGGACTACATCGCCCAGATCGACAAGATCTTCTGGGAGACCAAGAAGGCCTGATCTTCGATCATGCCGCTTGACCTGCGATTCCTTCGATCGCCTGGTCTATCTGCCCGCACCCGGACCGCAGGCCGCCGAGCACGGCGTCCTTGACGGTCCGGGTGCGGTCTTCTTCTCCCGGCCACAGGTGCGCGTAGATCCGCAGCGCGCTGACGGTGGACGCGTGGCCGAGGACCAGCTGGACCAGCTGGACCTGCTTGACGCTCGCTCCGCCGGCGACGAGGGCGTCTTCCAGCGGTGGTGGTCGAGGGGCTCACCCTCCCCCATCGCGAACAGCCCTCCTTGGAGGGGCGTGCGGCAAGGTGCTCGACGAGGTCGTCGGTGACGACCGCCGACCGCACCCTCGCCGGTCCCGCGTGGCCGGCGCCCACTGGTCAGCCCAGCCCAGCCCGACATCGACCACGCGCCCGCGTACGCCGCTCAGCTGCTCGGCGACGATGACGACCCGGCGGGCGGCACCTCCTGGGGCCGGAGCGGTGTGCGCCGAGCTTCCATGTCTCTCGGCGTCCGCCGAGCATGCCCGGTACGAATGCGCGGACAGCCTCCCCGGCCCTCTCTACACCTCTCCTTTGAAGCACATAGTGCTATTTTCATTAGCACCATGTTGCTGCGTTTGGACAAGAGAGACACCCGCCCCCTCCACGAGCAGGTGGCGGGGGCCATCCGGCGTGCCATCGCCGAGGGTGAGTGCCGGCCGGGAGACCGCCTGCCCTCGGCACGCGACCTCTCCCAGGCGCTGGGCGTCAACGTCAACACCGTCCTGCGGGGGCTGCGCAGCCTTCGGGACGACGGACTGCTGGAGTTCCGCAGGGGCCGGGGCGTGACCGTGGCAGAAGGTGCCGCCGAGGGCTCCGGACTGCTGGACAAGGTGCACGCGCTGGTGACCGAGGCGGCGTACCTGGGCTACAGCAGGACCGATCTCATCGAGATGATCAGGGGGATACCGTGAACAACGGTGCAGGGTCCGAGCGCGGAGCTCGCTGGGGCGCCGGGGTGTGGACAGTGGGTACGGCCGCGCTGGTCGCGGCCCTGCCCTGGACCGCCCACGGACGGCTGCCGGACCGCCTGGCCACTCACTGGGACTTCGGACGGGCCACGCCGGACGGCTCCATGCCCCTCTGGGCGGCATCCCTCTTTCCGGAACTGATCTGGCTGGCTCTGGTGGCGATCGTGTTCCTGGCGCTGCGGCGGGCCGAAGACACCGCGCGCAGGACGGCGCGGGCATGGATCGCCGCCGCCCTGCTGTCCGGGGGCATCCTCCTCGGCGGCGCGCAGGCGTCCGTCGTCCGCGCGAACCTCGACCACACGGACTGGCACCAGGCCCGCCAGCCCACCCCGTGGATCGTCGCGACGCTCGTCGCGGCCGTCGTCGCCGGAGTCGCCGGATGGCTGGTGAACTCGCGCGCGGCGGCCTCCTCGGCACCCGCCACGCCAAGCCCTTCCGGCCCGGTTCTGGAGATCCCTCGCGGGCAGCGCGTGGTGTGGCTCTCCCGCATCACCAACCCCTGGCTCCACCTGCTGGCGGCGGTCACCGGCCTGGTGGCGGTAGCCGCCCTCGTCGGTCTGGCCAGCGGCCTCGCCGCCGCCGGCCTCCTGTGGGCGCTGTTCTCCCCCTTCGCACTCACGTCACTCGCCGTGGCCGGCTGCTCCACCGTGCAGGCACGCGTGTCGGAGCGGGGTCTGGAAGTGACGTTCGGACCGCTGGGCTGGCCCACCCGGCGCTGGCCGGCAGCGGACATCGAGTCGGCCCACGTCGAGGACCGCACCCCCGCGCAGGTCGGAGGCTGGGGCTACCGGCTCAGCGGTCTCGGCACCACGGTCATGCTACGAAGCGGAGAATGCCTCGTCATCCGCGCCCGGGGAAAAGGATCGGAATTCGCGGTCAGCATCGCCGACGCCGAGCGCGGCGCGGCTCTGCTGAACGCACTCAGCGGCTCCATCGAACGCGCTCGATAGGGTGATCCCCTCACCCGGACGATCGGGCTGAACGGGCACACGCTTCGCCCAGGACGACCTCCGCGCGAACCGGCCCCTCCAACGGCAGGGCCCGGCCCGGTGGCCGGGCGGGCCCCGCGCGTTCGGTCCGCCCCTAGGGGTGGTCCCGGTCGTCCTCGCCGACCTCCAGGAGGCCGGCCGCCGCGCCGACGACGCGGGGGTCGGGCGTGCCGACGACCTCCTCGTCCTTGTCGTCGTACGCGAAGCGCGCCAGCACGCTGCGCATCGCCTCGACCCGGGCCCGTTTCTTGTCGTTGCTCTTCACCACGGTCCACGGGGCGTGCTCGGTGTCCGTCTCACGGAACATGGCGACCTTCGCCGCGGTGTACTCGTCCCAGCGGTCCAGGGAGGCCAGGTCCATCGGGCTGAGCTTCCACTGCCGTACGGGGTCGACCTGACGGATCGTGAAGCGGGTGCGCTGCTCGCTCTGCGAGACCGAGAACCAGAACTTGACCAGGTCCACGCCGTCGTCGACGAGCATCCGCTCGAACAGGGGTGCCTGACGCATGAAGCGCCGGTACTCGTCGTCCGTGCAGAAGCCCATCACCCGCTCGACACCGGCCCGGTTGTACCAGGAGCGGTCGAGGAGCACGATCTCACCGGCGGTCGGCAGGTGTTCGACGTACCGCTGGAGGTACCACTGCCCCCGCTCGCGCTCGGTCGGCTTCTCCAGCGCCACCACGCGTGCGCCGCGCGGGTTCAGGTGCTCGGTGAACCGCTTGATGGTGCCGCCCTTGCCGGCCGCGTCCCGTCCCTCGAAGACGATGACGAGCCGGCGACCGGTCTCCTTGATCCAGCTCTGCAGCTTCAGCAGCTCGATCTGCTGAAGCCGTTTGTGCCACTCGTACTCCTTGCGCTCCATCCGGTGGTCGTACGGGTAGTTCTCCCGCCAGGTGTCCACCGGGGTGCCGTCGGGCCGGATCAGCACGGGGTCGTCGTGGTCGGTGTAGTCGACCCGCAGGCCCTCCGTCATGAGAGGCGTCATCTCGTCCCCCTTCGTCTGCGTCAGTGGAACTGCGGCACGATCAGATAGATCCCGTACGCCACCACCGCCACGCAGGCGAGGAAGCACAGCCCGGCCTGGGCGAGGCCGGCGGACGAAGTGCCGCCCGGCTGCTCACGGGCGACCTCGACCCGGGCGAGGCCCAGGACGCCGAGGGCGAAGACGGCGACCACCGCAACAGTCACTCCGATGCTCACCGCGGTGACCTGGCCGAGTGCGGTCCAGTCCAGATGCATGTCAGCTCTCCGTGGTTCCGTGGTTCAGGCGGCCGTGTCGACGTGGGTCGGCGCGGGGGTGCGGATGGCGACCTCGTGGTGGTCGTTGACGTTGTTCGCGTGGACCGGATTGCGGCGCGCGGCGAAGACGATGACCGCGGCGAGGGCTACGGCGACCAGCGCGATCACCGCCGTACCGACGTTGCCGCCGTGCTTGACCACGCTCGCGGCGAGCCCTCCGACCAGCGCGGCCGCGGGCAGGGTGATCAGCCAGGCGGCCACCATGCGCCCGGCGACGCCCCAGCGGACCTCCGCCAGGCGGCGCCCCAGGCCCGCGCCCAGGATGGAGCCGGAGGCGACCTGCGTGGTGGACAGGGCGAAGCCGAGGTGGGCGGAGGTGAGGATCACGGTCGTGGAGGCGGTCTCGGCGGCGAAGCCCTGCGGAGACTGGATCTCGGTGAGACCCTTGCCCATCGTGCGGATGATTCGCCAGCCGCCCAGGTAGGTACCGAGGCCGATCGCGAGGCCCGCCGAGGCGATCACCCAGACCGGCGGACCCGCCTCGTGTCCGAGGGCACCGGCCGAGATCAGGGTGAGCGTGATGACGCCCATCGTCTTCTGCGCGTCGTTGGTGCCGTGCGCCAGGGAGACCAGTGAGGCCGAGGCGATCTGGCCGATCCGGAAGCCCTTGGTCACCGAGTCCCTGCGGGCCCGCTCGGTGAGCCGGTAGGCGAGGTAGGTGGCGATCAGCGCCGCGATGCCGGCCACCACCGGCGAGGCCACCGCGGGGATCAGCACCTTCTCGACAACCTTGTCGAAGTGCACGCCGTCGGACCCCGCACCGACCCAGACGGCCCCGATGAGTCCGCCGAACAGGGCGTGCGAGGAACTGGAGGGCAGACCGGCCAGCCAGGTCAGCAGGTTCCAGAGGATCGCCCCGACCAGGCCCGCGAAGATCATCGCCGGACTGACGAGTGTGTCGTCCACGATCCCGCCCGAGATCGTCTTGGCGACCTCGGTGGACAGGAAGGCACCGACGATGTTCAGGACGCCGCTCACCAGCACCGCCGTCCTGGGTTTCAGCGCGCCGGTCGCGATGGACGTCGCCATCGCGTTCGCCGTGTCGTGGAATCCGTTGGTGAAGTCGAAGGCCAGGGCCGTGACGATGACGACCGCCACGAGGAACGTGATGTGGTCCATTCCCCGAGGAAAGCAAGCACCGGCCAATGCGAGGCGAACTGGAGGCAAAGGGAGTGTCGAACTCGGTGGACTCTGTTGTGTGTTCCTGTGCGAAAGCGTCGATGTTGCCTGGCCGCATGCGCTCTGTGCAAAGCTGAGCGGGTGACTCTGGAGGACCTGGTACGGCTGCGGCGGGTACGCGACCGCATGGACCGCGAGTACGCCGAGCCGCTCGACATGACCGAGCTGGCCAGGGGCGCCCACATGTCGCCCGGCCACTTCCAGCGCAGCTTCCGCAAGGCGTACGGGGAGACGCCGTACAGCTACCTGATGACGCGCCGGGTCGAGCGGGCCAAGGCGCTGCTGCGCCGCGGCGACCTCACCGTCACCGAGGTGTGCTTCGCCGTCGGTTGTACGTCCCTCGGCTCCTTCAGCTCCCGGTTCACCGAACTGGTCGGGCAGACCCCGAGCGCCTACCGCGCCGGCACCCACGAGGAGAGCGCGGTGATCCCGTCCTGTGTGGCCCGTACGTTCACCCGCCCGCGCCGCCGGCCGTACTGACGCTTTTGCGCACGGCGGGGCCTAGCGTGAAGCCATGGACCTGAAACTCAAGAATTGCTTCATCGCCGTGGACGACCACGACAAGGCGCTTCACTTCTATTGCGACGTGCTCGGCATGGAGATCCGCAACGACGTGGGCTTCGAGGGGATGCGGTGGGTCACCATCGGCTCGCCGCTCCAGCCGGATGTCGAGATCGTGCTGGAGCCGCCGGGCGCGAGCCCGGACATCTCCCCGGCCGACAAACAGGCGATCGCCGAGCTGCTCGCCAAGGGTCTGCTGCGTGGTGTCATCTTCACCACCACCGACTGCGACGCGCTGTACGAGCGGGTCCGGGAAGCCGGCGGCGACGTGCTCCAGGAGCCGACGGACCAGCCGTACGGGGTGCGCGACTGCGCCTTCCGGGACCCGGCCGGGAACATGCTGCGGTTCCTTGAGCGGCCCGCGGACTGAAATTCCGCCGACGCAGCGGGGACGGCTGCCTACGATCCCCGCCATGAACACCATCCGCTGGACGTATACCTTCATCGACCGCCCCATCGACCGTCTCGCCGAAGCCCGCGCCTTCTGGACGGCCGTCACGGGCACTCGGCTGTCCGAATTCCGGGGCGAGCGACAGGAGTTCGTGACACTGCTGCCGGACGGGGCGGACGCCTGCGTGAAGCTCCAGGGAGTCCTCGACGGGGACGGCGGGGCCCATCTCGACTTCTTTGTCGAGGACGTGCGGGAGTTCACGGAGTCGGCCGCCGGCCTCGGTGCGGACCTGGTCGCCGAGCACCGTGACTGGGCCGTGCTCCGTACACCCGCCGGGCAGTCGTTCTGCGTCGGCCCCTGGCGCGGCGAGGCGGTACGGCCACCGGTGGTCGACGGCAGCCGCCTGGACCAGGTGTGCCTGGACGTCCCGCCCTCGGTGTACGACACCGAGACCGCGTTCTGGGCCGCGCTGACCGGCTGGGACCTGCTGGCGGGTTCCCTGCCGGAGTTCCGGGTGCTCAGGCCGCCGACGGGCCTGCCGGTCCGGATCCTGCTCCAGCGCCTCGACGAGGAACGCCCGTCCTCCGCCCATCTGGACCTGGCCTGCGCGGACATCGCAGCGACCCGGGCCCGGCACGAGCGCCTGGGCGCCGTCCGCGTCCACCAGGGCGCGCACTGGGCGGTGATGCGCGACCCGGCCGGCGGCACGTACTGCTTGACCGGCCGGGACCCCGAGACGGGCGGGCTGCCCGCGGCGGTCAGGGAGCCGTAGTCACGTAGGCGCAGGCGGCGACCGTCCGGCTCGGTCCCTGCGTCGACGTGGGCTCCGGACTCGGCGGGCACTCGTAGTCGGCGCTGGACTCGTGGAGCGGGCGCGGCGTACTGCCGTGCAGACCCGGCGTCGAACCGTCCCCGTTCTCCCAGACGTACGGCTCCTGCGGCCGGACCGAATCCTGAAGCCACAGGGTGAGCCCGCCCCCGGCGGCCACCGCCACGGCCCAGGCGCAGACGGCCCAGCGCCGCCACCGGCGCCGTCGCGCACCCCCCGGCACGCTCACCCCCAGGGCTCCACGTCCACCACGGCATCGACCGGCACCGGCCCGTACACGTGCGGGAACTCCTCGCCGTTCGGCGGCATGGCCTCGTACTTCAGCGGGACACCGAGCCGGGCCGGGTCCACGACCAGCACCACCAGCGTGTCCGGGCCCTCGTAGTCGCCGTACAGGAAGGCGGCGATGCGTGGGAGCTGGTCCCGGGTGGAGAAGTGGATGAACCCCTCCTCCTGGAGGGTGCGGCCGCGGGTGGACACCTCGTAGGCACCGCGTTCGCGGGCCGCCTCCCACAGGGAGCGCTCAGTGATGTGGACGATGTGCGGAAGTTTCGGCATGCGGCCACGCTACGGGCCCGGGCGGTCGAGGCGCTCCACCGGTCCGGCGACCTGGTTCGACGATCCTCGGTGGTCCTCGGTGCCGTGGGTCCGGTCATTCGGCGCCGATGTCCCCGGCGCCGTCCATGATCGGCCGGATCACCACGGGGTACTCGGTCAGGCCCTCGGGTCCGGGGCAGCGGGTGACGCGTTCGGCGATCTCCGTAACCCGCTCCAGGCTCGCGCAGTCCACCACCCAGTAGCCGGCCATCAGCTCCTCGGTCCGGCGGTACGGCCCGTCGGCGATCACCGTCTCGCCGTCCTTGCCGCGCCCCACCAGCCGGGTCCGGGCGGGCTCGGCCAGGCCCTGGGCGTCGACGAGTTCGCCGGACGCGGCGAGGTCGTCGTTGATCGCGCCCATGTAGGCGTACATGGCCTGCAGTTGCTCCTCGGTCCAGGCCGGCGACCGCTCGGAGGGCCTGCCGCGCATCGCTTCGTAGTCCGCCTGCGTGCCCTGCACCATCACCAGGTACTTCATGCTCGGCTCCTTCGAGACGGGCCGCCCTCGGTGGGCGGCTCGCACAGGGGACGTCGGAGCCGGGCCGGGATTCCCGACACGGGCTCAGGAGTCTTTCGCGGCGGATTCCCCGGGGCTCTGCGCGGGTCTTTGCGCGGCGGGCTCCTCGGGTAGCGGTGCGGCGGCCCCGGTGGCCGGGGCCGCGGGCTCGGCATGCGCCCCGTAGGCCGAGCAGCCGGGGTTGCGGCACGGGCCGGGGCTCCACACCGGCACCCAGGTGCCCAGTGTCTTGTGCCGACCCACGACCTTGTCGACGGGCTGTCCGCAGACGGGACAGACGTGGTCCTCTCTGCCCATGTCCTCAGGGTAGGGCGGGCGGGGGTTCAGCGCTTCCTGCGGTACGTCCGCACGATCGCGCCGTTGCCGAAGGCGCGCACGGAGTCGGAGTCCAGGCCGAACTCCTTGATGTCGAGGCCGGTGCCGAACATCGGCATGCCGGTGCCGTAGACGATCGGGTAGGTCTTGATGACGAGTTCGTCGATCTCGTCGAGCAGGGCGCCCGCGACCTGCGAGCCGCCGCACAGGTAGATGTCCAGCCCGCCGTCCTCCGCCTTCAGCCCGCGGACCCGGCCGAGCAGGTCACCGTCGATGATCTCGACGTGCGGGTCGGGCGAGGCGCCCAGGGTGCGGGAGGCGACGTACTCGCGCAGATGGGCGTAGGGGCTGGTGATGCCCTCCTTCAGTGCCAGCTCGTAGCTGCCGCGGCCCTGGATGACGGTGTCGAACCGTTTGTTCTCCAGGTGGTCCACGCCGAGCGGCTTGCGGCTGTGGGTGGGCAGGGTCTCCGGGAACTCCGTCTTGAGGAAGTCGAAGTACTCCTCGTCCAGGAAGCGGAGCATCTCGGAGGCGTCGCCGTGGGCGTCACCGATGAAGCCGTCGAGCGAGCAGGCGATGAAGTACGTGAGCTTTCGCAAGCTTGGTCTCTTTTCTCGGGTCGCGGAGCGAGGTAACCACTCCATCTGTAGTGCTCCAGTTGTAGTACTTCGGCTGTAGTGGTGGCAAGCTGTTTCCGGGACGCCGTCGGCAGCGAGGGCAAGTAAGAGAAGGGATTCCGCATGGCGGGCAATCCGGAACGGCGGGCGGCGCTGGTGGACGCCGGGATCGCGGTGCTGGCACAGGAGGGCGCGCGCGGGCTGACGTTCCGCGCGGTGGACGGCGAGGCGGGCGTGCCCACCGGTACGGCCTCCAACTACTTCGCCGGCCGAGACGAACTGCTGCGCCAGATCGACGCCCGCCTGCACATCCGGCTCGCGCCGGATCCGGAGGTGACGGAGACGCTGCTGCGGGCACCCCGCGACCGCTCCCTGGTCACCGCCTTCATGCGGGACATCATGGACCGCGCCACTCGCGATCGGACCGGCTATCTGGCCCTGCTGGAGATGCGCCTGGAGGCCACCAGGCGCCCCGACCTGCGGGCCTCCTTCACCGAGTCGGTGCGCGGGGACCTGGAGCAGGGGATGGAGTTCCACCGGCAGGCCGGCCTGCCCGGCGGCGACGAGACCGTCACCGTGCTCTACCTAGCGATGCTCGGCCTCATCCTGGAACACCTGACCTTGCCCGACGTCCTGGACGGAGCCCTGGAGGGAGTGAGCGTGCCGGAGGGGCTGGTCGAGCGGATCGTGACGACGATCGTCCCCGAGAAGTAGTCCCCCTGCGGACTCGCCCGCGCTCACCCGACGCTCGCGGCGCCGGTCCTGCGACGACCACGAAACCCCCGGACGCACGCCCCGCTCCACCGACCGCCGCGAAACCGACGGGCGACCGGAAAACCCTGGGCCACCCCCACGTTCGGCGGGCCCCGCGCACCGTGGGGATGCGCGGGGCCCGGCGGCCGGAGCCCCCGGTGACCGTGCGGGGTCAGGAGCCGCACGGCCCCGGAGGCACCGGGGTCCTTCCTCGGCCGCCGGTGGACGACGACCGCAACGGGCGGCCGTCGCGCGACGGCGGCCCCAACTGGCTGCCGCCGGTCGACGGCGGCCTCAACTGGCGCGCCGGGTCACGAACTCGGCCAGGGCCAGCAGACCGCCCGCCGCCTCCGGCGCGGGCACGGCACGGGCCAGCTCCTGCATGGCCCGTGCCATCCGGTCGGCCGCCTCGGCCTGCGCCCAGTCCCGGCCGCCGGCCTGCTCCACGGCCAGCGCCGTCCGCGCGATCTCGCCGCCGTCCCCGGACTCCCCCTTGACGTACGGCTTCCCGTACAGCTCGGCGAGTTCGGCCGCCGCCGGGGTACCGGAGGCCAGGGCCGCCACCACCGGCAGGGACTTCTTGCGGACCGCGAGATCCGCGCCGGCCGGCTTGCCGGTGCGCTGCGGATCGCCCCATATGCCGATCACGTCGTCGATCAGCTGGAAGGCGAGCCCGGCCTGGCGGCCGAAGCCGTCCAGCGCCGCCACGTCCTCCTCGCCCGCGCCCGCGTACAGCGCGCCGAGGGCACAGGCGCAGCCCAGCAGCGCGCCGGTCTTCGCCTCGGCCATGGCGAGCACCTCGTCCAGCGTGACCTCGTCCGGCGCGCGCCGCTCCATGGCCGTGTCGGTGTGCTGTCCGGCGCACAGCTCGACGACACAGTCGGCGAGCCGGGCCGCTGCAGGACGGGAGGCCGGGTGCGGGTCCTCGGCGAGCAGCCGCAGGGCCAGCGCCTGCAGGGCGTCGCCGGCGAGGATGGCGTCGGCGTCGCCGAACACCGTCCAGGCCGTGGGCCGGTGCCTGCGTGAGGTGTCCCGGTCCATCACGTCGTCGTGCAACAGCGTGAAGTTGTGGACCAGTTCGACCGCCGCGGCCGCCCGGACGGCCGCCGACCGCGCCCTCGGGCCACCGAGCGCGGCGGCCGCGGCGAGGACGAGCGCGGGCCTTATGGCCTTGCCCGCGTTACCCTCGGCCGGCGTGCCGTCCGCGTGCTCCCAGCCGAAGTGGTAGAGCGCGATCCGGCGCATCGAGCCGGGCAGCGACTCGACGGCCGCCCGCAGCTCCGGGTCGACCCGGGCCCGGGTCCGCTCCAGCAGCGCCGCCGCCTCCTGCCCGTCGAGCGGACCGGGCCCGGCACCGCCCGCGGACCCCTGCCGCTCGCGCGCTCCGGGTGAACGCTGCTTGGTCTCCGTCATGAACTCGGTCATGAGTCCCCCTCGCACAGTCCGCGGACAGTGCCGCTTCGGCTCCGGCTGGACACATACCCCGAGGATGTACCCGCCCCGAAGGGCGGGAACACGGCCGCGAAGTGCGGAAACGTCACCTCCACCGGCCGATCTCGACGTTCTCCAGCACGCCGAGCGCATCGGGCACCAGGACGGCTGCCGAGTAGTACGCCGTCACCAGGTACTTGATGATGGCCTGTTCGTTGATGCCCATGAACCGGACGGACAGGCTCGGCTCGATCTCGTCCGGGATGCCGGACTGCCGCAGGCCGATGACACCCTGCTCGTTCTCACCGGTACGCATGGCGATGATCGAGGTCGTGCGCTCCGGGGTGACGGGAATCTTGTTGCACGGGTAGACCGGCACACCGCGCCAGGTCGGGATGCGGTTCCCGCCGATCTCGATGGTCTCCGGGACCAGTCCGCGCTTGTTCAGTTCGCGTCCGAACGCGGCGATCGCACGCGGGTGGGCGAGGAAGAACTTGGTGCCGCGCCGACGGCTGAGCAGCTCGTCCATGTCGTCCGGGCCGGGCACGCCGTCGTGCGGCTGGAGCCGCTGGTCGTACTCGCAGTTGTGCAGCAGCCCGAAGTCGCGGTTGTTGACCAGCTCGTGCTCCTGGCGCTCCTTCAGCGCCTCGACCGTGAGCCGCAACTGCTGCTCGGTCTGGTTCATCGGCTGGTTGTACAGGTCTGCCACGCGCGAGTGGATGCGCAGCACGGTCTGGGCGATGCTCAGTTCGTACTCGCGCGGCCGCGCCTCGTAGTCGACGAATGTGTGCGGGATGTCCGGCTCGCCGCTGTGGCCGGCCGCCAGCGCGACCTCCTTCTCGCCGTACTTGTTGGTCCGCTGCTCGGGGATCGCGCGCAGCTCCTGCAGGTGTTCGCGCAGCGTGTCCGAGCGCTCGGCGACCTGCTCGACGTCCTGGCGGGCGAGGATCAGCACCGTGCACGCGGTGTCCGCGCGGGCGGTGTACTCCCAGATGGCGTCCGGGTCCAGCAGCGCCTGGTCGCCGAAGTAGGCGCCGTCGGCGAGGACCCCGAGGACCGCGTCGTCGCCGTACGGGCCCGTGCCGACCTTCTCGACCCTGCCGTGGGCGAGCAGGTACACCTCGTCCGTCTGGTTGCCGAAGGAGGCGATGACCTCGCCGGGCGCGAAGTCCCGCCGGCGGCAGCGCCGGGCCAGCTCGGTGAGCACCTCGATGTCCTCGTACGAACGCAGCGCCGGGAGTTCGCCGAGTTCCGCCGGGATGACCTCCACCTGGTCCCCGGTCTTCACGAAGGTGATACGGCCGTCGCCGACGGCGAACGTCAGTCGCCGGTTCACCCGGTACGTGCCGCCCTGTACGTCCACCCAGGGCAGCGTCCGCAGCAGCCAGCGGGAGGTGATCTCCTGCATCTGCGGGACGGACTTGGTCGTGGTGGCCAGGTTCCGCGCTGCCGCCGTGCCGAGAGACTGCTGCGGCTTGCCCTGCTCCGTGCGGACCTCTTCGCCTACCGACATAAGAAAATGCCCTCTCATGTATGCCCGGCGCCGAATCGCACACCGGTCTCACGAGCGAGCCTTCCATCACGGAGCGCACTCACACCATTACCCGAAAGAGCGGGAATGGATCATCGGACTACTGGGCAGAAAGAGGAACCCTGTCCAGTCCGGCCTCGCCGCGCAGCCTGTCCGGATCGGCTCGCACAGTGTGCGAACGATGTAGTCCGGGACGTCCGGTTTCGGTAGAAGCAGCGGTACGACAGGGCCGCGACCGACGGCCACCGGGCACAGCACGAAGGAGGCGGTCATGGCCCCACCCATGTCCGCGAACGGGTTTCTGGACGCGCTTCGGGCGGAGGGCGTCGAGGTCGTCGAGGTCGGCGACTGGCGAACCCACAACCGCAACCACAAGGGCCCCTGGGGGCCCGTCCACGGCGTGATGATCCACCACACGGTGACCCAGGGCAGCGACCGCACCGTGCAGCTCTGCCGCGACGGCCACGCGGAGCTGCCGGGCCCGTTGTGCCACGGAGTGATCACCAAGGACGGCACGGTCCACCTCGTCGGCTACGGCCGTGCCAACCACGCCGGCCTCGGCGACGACGACGTCCTGCGCGCGGTGATCGCCGAGAAGGGACTGCCTCCGGACACCGAGGCGAACACCGACGGCAACCGGCACTTCTACGGCTTCGAGTGCGAGAACCTGGGCGACGGCGAGGATCCCTGGCCCGAGGCACAGCTGGAGGCGATCGTGCGGGCCGCCACGGCCGTGTGCCGCCACCACGGCTGGACGGAGCGCTCGGTCATCGGCCACCTGGAGTGGCAGCCCGGCAAGGTGGACCCGCGCGGCTTCTCGATGGCGTGGCTGCGCGACCGGGTCGAGGAGCGTCTGAAGGCGTAGCTGCACCGGGCGCCGGGCGACAATGAGGGCGTGACCAGCACCGGCCCGCTCGCCCCGCGCCTCCCCTCCCCCCTTCAGGAGGTGCGGGACGACCGCTTCGGCCGGCACGGCCTGCGGCTGCTCCTGAAGCGGGACGACCTGATCCACCCGGAGCTGATCGGCAACAAGTGGCGCAAGCTGGTGCCGAATCTCGAGGCCGCGCGGGGCCGGGCGCTGGTCACCTTCGGCGGGGCCTACTCCAACCATCTGCGGGCCACCGCGGCCGCGGGCCGGCTGCTCGGGCTGCAGACCACCGGTGTGGTCCGCGGCCAGGAGCTGGCCGGCCGCCCGCTCAACCCCTCCCTGTCCCGGTGCGTGGCCGACGGCATGCGGCTGCATTTCGTCGACAGGTCGACGTACCGGCACAAGAGCGAACCGGAGACCCTGGCCGCGATTCTGCGCGCGGCCGGCGCCGAGGAGGCGTACGTCGTCCCGGAGGGCGGCAGCAACGCCGAGGCCGTGCGCGGCTGCCGGGCCCTCGGCGCGGAGCTGCGTGGCCGCGCCGACGTCGTCGCGGTGGCCTGCGGCACCGGCGGCACGCTCGCGGGGCTGGCCGGCGGCCTGGCCGCCGGCCAGCGCGCGCTCGGCGTACCGGTGCTCAAGGGCGGCTTCCTGGAGGACGACATACAGGCTCTCCAGGAGCGCGCCTTCGGCGCCCGCACCGGTGCCTGGTCCCTCGACGACCGCTTCCACTTCGGCGGCTACGCCCGGACGACCCCGGCGCTCGACACCTTCGCGGAGGACTTCGAGCAACGGCACGGACTGCCCGTGGAGCGTCTCTATGTCGCCAAGTTGCTCTATGGACTGGTCGCCCTGGCCGAGGAGGGCGGGTTCGTCCCGGGAACGACCGTGGCCGCCGTGATCACAGGCGCGCCCTTCCCGGGGTGACGGTGGCCGTGCCCGGCGCCGTTCGCTCCGGGAAGCGTGGGCGGAATGTCAGAGCCGGACCGTACAGTGTGGAAATGGCGTACCGACTGTGACGGGTCGGCCGACAGAGGGGGGTTCATGCCCGAGAGCATCGGAGTCGGCGAAGCGGTACAGGCACTCCGTGACGAGTTGCTGAGCGCCGCCGCCGCGGGAGCCACGAGCGGGGTGCAGTTCGAGGTGGGCCCCATCGAGCTGGAGTTCGCCTTCACCCTCTCCCGTGAGGGGACCGCCAAGCTGGGGGTCAGCAAGATCTTCAGCGCCGTGTTGTCCGCGGAGTTGAACGGCAAGGTCGCGAAGCAGGACGTCCACCGTGTGAAGTTGGTCCTCACTCCGAAGGACGGCACCGGACAGCCTCTCCTGATCAGTAACGAGACGCCTCCTGAAGTGGGAGAACTGGAATCCCGTTTCGGTCGCTGATCCGGCCGCCGGGGGTACGCGCACCATGGAGGAGAGACGCCGTGTAGCCGTAGTGCGGGCAAGCGGTCAGGGATCCGGCTACGTGGTCGCGCCGCGCCTCGTCCTCACGGCACACCATATGGTCGGGGACAACGCCGAGGCGACGGTGACGACGCCCGGTGGTGCGCCGACGCGCTGCCAGGTGGTGTGGGCGCGGTCGGACGACCCCTACGACGCCGCCCTGCTCCTGGCCGACAGGGATCTGGTCGACGATCCGGCCGCCGTGCGGTGGGGGCGGATCGTGGTTCCGGACGCCGCCGAGATCTCCGTACGTGGGTTCCCGGCGCTGGCGAGTCGCCGTGGACGCGTGGGATCCGGCGAATTCCGCGGATGGTTGCTGCCTCAGGAGGCCGTCGAAGCCGACCGCTATGTGCTGGAACTGGAGGGCAGTCCGCCCCTGGCACCGGCGAAGGGTTCGCCCTGGGCCGGGCTGTCGGGCGGCGCGGTGTGGTGCAAAGGCACCCTGGTGGGGGTCGCCGTGGCCGATCTGCCCGGGTGGCCGCACAGCAGAGTCGACGCCGTGCCCGGCTATGTCCTGTTCGCGGACGACGACTTCCGTGCGCTGATCGAGCAGCACGCGGGCCGGAAGGTGGAGCTGGAACCGGCGGAGTTCTCCCACATCGCCGAGGCGGCGGCACCCTTGGTGCCGCGGTCCGTGGCCACGCTGCTCCATCCCCGCGCGGAGGTCGTCACCTTCACGGGGCGCCGGGAACTGCTCGCCGAGATGGTGGAATGGAGCACGTCGGACCGCGGCGTGTCGCTGGCGCTCCTCACGGGTGCCGGCGGTGCGGGCAAGAGCCGGATCGCGCGCGAACTGGGCCACAGGCTCGCCGAGTCGGGCTATGCCGTGGTCCACCTGGCCAGGCGCAGCAGCGCGGACGACCATCGGTTGCTCGCCCGCGTGACAGCGCCGGTCCTCCTCGTGATCGACTACGCGGAGACCCGGGTGGACCAGATCAACTCCCTGTTGGACCGGTTGTGTCGTCGCCCGTCCGGCGTCCCCTTCAAGGTGCTCCTCATCGCTCGTGCCGTGGGCCAGTGGTGGGAGGAGGTCAGCTCGGGCAGTCCCGAGGCCGTCGACGTGGCGGCCGCGACGCGACGTTGGTCGATCTCCGGCACCGCCTCGCTCGGCGTGGACCGGGACGCCGCGTTCCGCTCCGCGGTCGTCGACCTGTCGCGCGGAGTCGCTGCTCTCGGGCCGGCCGCCGACGCTCCCGAGGAGCCGCTCGCTCTGCCCTCCCAGGACTCGTGGCGCAGGCCGCCCGGAACCGTGCTGGAGATTCACATGGCGGCGCTCGCGAGCATTCTGGCGTCCACGCACCCCCGGTCCACCGCGACGATGCCCCAGGAAACGCTCCTGGGGCACGAGGCGAAGTACTGGAGGAACACGTCACAGCGGGCGCCACTCGACCGGCTCGGCGATGCCGCGCTCCGGAACGCCGTCGTGGCGGCGACACTGGTGGGGCCGGTACCGCGCGGTCGGGCCTACGAGATCGTCGGTCATGTTCCGCGCATCGGGGACCACCCGGAGTCCGTACGCCGTGCGGTGGCCGACTGGCTGCGCGATCTCTATCCCCGACCGGAATCCGTCGACCCGGCCGACAGCCGGCACTGGGGAGCCCTGGAACCGGATCCACTGGGGGAATACCTGGTGGGGACCCGGGTGGCGGACGAGCCCGAAATCTTCCTTCGGCTTCTGGAAGCTCTCGACGAGGACGAGATCGAGAATGCGCTGCTCGTGCTCAGCAGAGCGGCCGCACAGGTCGACGCCGACGCGCTGAAGTCGGTTCTGCGCACGGCTGTACGGGAGTCGCCGGCACGGTTGGCACGGGGCCTGGTGGCCGCCGGCACCCGGAGTGCGGAGCCCTCGCTGCTGATCAGCGCCTTGGACCAGATTCTCGGAGAGGCTCTGCTTCCCCCCGAGGATCTGCAGGAG
The DNA here is from genome assembly GCF_040630895.1 of Streptomyces sp. NPDC005728. NCBI lineage: Bacteria > Bacillati > Actinomycetota > Actinomycetes > Kitasatosporales > Streptomycetaceae > Streptomyces > Streptomyces sp. NPDC005728. Next base: position 43,770 of record NZ_JBEXYL010000016.1, on the reverse strand, counting down.
CTGTCCTACCACGTGCCTCCGATGACGCAGGCGCTCGCCTCGTGGGGTGTGCGCCTGCACCAGCGGCTCGCCCAACTCCTCGACGAGCAGACGGAACGGACGAGCGAGGTGGACAGGGCAGGCACGCTGCACAACCTCTCCATGAGGCTCATCGCGGCGGATCGTCACGAGGAGGCTCTGGACGTCGCGACATCCGCTGTGGAGTTCCTGGAGCAGGCTGACCCGGATACGGCCACGCACCAACCCCTGCTCAACGGGCTCCTCCTGGGCCAGCGGGCTCAGGCTCTCTGGGCGCTGGGACGTGCGAAGGAATCCCTCGTGGCGGGCAGGAAGGCCATCGTCCTGCTGAGCGCGTGGAAGCCCGAGGACGACACCGATCGCTTGTTCGTCCTGGCAGGAACGCTGAACAACCACTCCCACAGCCTCGCCGCCGCGGGGTACGACGGCGAGGCACTCGAAGTCGCACGGAAATCAGTCGCCATACGGCGCGAACTGGCCTCGGTGGACCCGTCCCTGCACCCTGATCTCGCCAGGTCACTGAACACGCTCACACTTCGTCACCACGAGGCGGGGCGGTACACCGAAGCTCTGGAAGCGGTCGAGGAGTCGTTGCGCATTCGCCGGCACGCGGCCCAAAGCCGTCCGGACGCCTATGCGGACGAGTTGGCCTCCGCGCTGACCAACAAGGCGAACGTGCTGCGGGACAGCGGAGACGCCCACGGCGCCCTGGAAGCCGCACGGGAAGCGGTGGGGATCAAGCGCCGGCTGGCCCGTTCGAATCCGGAGATGCAACTGGCGGAAGCCACCGCGGCCTTACGCACGTTCTCCACCCTCAGCGATGCGGTGGGCGAACAGGCGGAGGCCATGGAGGCCGCGATGGAGGCAACCGACATGGCGAGAAGGCTGGTCGTGTCCCACGGTCGCGCCCATCTCGGCCTCCTGGCCTCATGTTTCCTCGTACAGGCGCAGGTCTTCCGCGGCATGTCGTGCGGCATGCTGGCCTTCCGGGTGAACAACAAAGCCGCCCAGGTGTTTCGCCTCGCGTACCGCGACGATCCGGCCATCTCTCGAGGGCTGTTGAGCGCGCTGACCAATCAAGTGACCCTTCTGACGAACATGAACCGCCTGGAGGACGCCGAGCGCGCCGCGGCCGAGGCGGTGAGCCTGCTGGTCGGGCTCCCCGCCGACTTCGCCGAAGGTCTGGGGAGGAAGCTCACCACGAGTCTCGCAGCCGCTCATGTCACTCACGCCGAACGGCTCCTCGCACTGGGGCGTGTCCGGGAATCGCGCGGGGCCTGCGACGCGGCCCTCGCCCTCCACACCGAGCTGGAAGCCGATGCACCGGGCTCCTGTGAGGATGAGAAAGCCAAGGTGAGGCGCCTTCGCACGGCGATCGACGGCGCCGGGTCCGGGCAGGCACCCGCGGGCTGAGCTACCCCACCTCCCGGTAGGCGGCCGCCTCCTCCAGGTCGAGCCTGCGGAGCAGGGCGCGGAGCATCTCGTCGTCGATGTAGCGGAGGTCGCGGAGCCGGACGAAGACCTCGCGTTCGGCGCTGATCATCTCGCGGGACAGTCGGCGGTAGGTGTCGTCCACGGACTCGCCGGTGACGGGGTTGACCTGGCCCAGGCGTTCCCAGACGGCGTTGCGGCGGCGCTCCAGGACGGTGCGCAGGCGGTCGGCGAGCGGCGGAGGCAGGGCGTTGCGCTCGTCGGAGAGGAGGTCGTCCAGGCGGCTCTCGGCGGCCCGGGAGGCCTGTGCCTGGGCGTTGGCCTCGGCGAGCGTCTCGGCCTGCCGGTCGCGGCCGGGGAACTTGAGCAGGCCGATCAACGGGGGCAGGGACAGGCCCTGCACGACCAGGGTGCCGATGACGGTGGTGAAGGTCAGGAACAGGATCAGGTTGCGCTGCGGGAAGGGGAGGCCGCCGTGCACGGTGGCCGGGATGGAGAAGGCGATGGCCAGCGAGACCACGCCCCGCATGCCGGCCCATCCGGTGACCATCGCGCCCTTCCAGGTGGGGTTCTCCTCGCGTTCCCTGATGCGCGCCGACCACAGGCGGGGCAGGAAGGTCGCCGGGTAGACCCAGACGAACCGGGCGAGGACGACCACGAGGAAGAGGACGACGGCGTACCAGGCCGCCCTGGCGCCCTCGTCCTGCCCGAGCCCCTTGAGGACGACCGGCAGCTGCAGGCCGATCAGGGCGAAGACCGCCGACTCCAGGATGAAGGCGACCATCCGCCACACCGCTTCCTCCTGGAGCCGGGTGGCGAAGTCGACCTCCCACGCGCGGTGGCCGAGGTAGAGGGCGACGACCACGACCGCGAGGACTCCGGAGGCGTGCAGCTGCTCGGCGACGCCGTAGGCGACGAACGGGATCAGCAGGGAGAGCGTGTTCTGGAGGAGCGGTTCGGACAGGTGCGTGCGCAGCCAGTGCAGCGGGGCCATGAGGACGAGGCCGACGCCGACACCGCCGACCGCCGCGATCAGGAACTCGCGGATCCCGCCCTCCCAGGTCGCGGCCGCGCCGACGGCCGCGGCGACGGCCACCTTGTAGGCGGTGATCGCGGTGGCGTCGTTCAGCAGGGACTCGCCCTGGAGGATCGTCGTGATCCGGGAGGGCAGGCCGACCCGGCGCGCGACCGCCGTGGCGGCCACCGCGTCCGGCGGGGCCACCACCGCGCCGAGCACCAGTGCGGCGGGCAGTGGCATTCCGGGGATGAGCAGATAGGCGGCCCAGCCGACGACGAAGGTCGCGAAGAGCACATAGCCCACCGACAGCAGCGCCACGGGCCTCAGTTGTGCCCTCAGGTCGAGGTAGGAACTGTCGCTGGCCGAGGTGTACAGCAGCGGGGGCAGCAGCAGCGGCAGAACGATCTCGGGCTCGAGGGTGTAGTCCGGAACCCCGGGCACGTAGGAGACCGCCAGTCCGACCGCGACCAGCAGCAGCGGCGCCGGAACCGGTCCGCGCCTGGCCGCTCCGGCGACCGCGGCACTGCCGGCCACCAGCAACAGCAGCGGCATCACGTCCATGGTCCTCGCCCACCCTCGTTTTTCCGCGCGGCCACCCGCACACCCGTCGTAATCTGGCAATCATGAAACAGTGCACGCACCCCGACGCGCTGCCGCACCCGGAACCCGAACCGCTGACCGAGACCTGCTCGGAGTGTCTCGCGCGCGGGACACACCCCGTGCAGCTGCGGCTCTGTCTGTCCTGTGGCCACGTCGGCTGCTGCGACTCCTCACCGGGGAGACATGCGACGGAGCACCACGCGACGTCCGGTCACCCGGTGATGCGAACCTTCGAACCCGGCGAGGACTGGCGGTGGTGCTTCGTTGACCACGTTCTCGTGTGACACTGCACTGACACGACATACGGCCGTGGCCGTCGACGGTTCGGGCGTCTGACACCGGGGTACGTCAACCCGGCGCACGCTCTTCCCATTTGGGCCCCCACACCCTCTAGACACGGAGCGTATCCACAGCTTTACTGTGAGTGACGCCAGGGGGTTGGGGGCCCGGGGACAGGACCGTTCGGAGCGCGATAGCGTCACCGCGGAACCACATATGCGTTACCCCGGGGGGCGACCCTCGGCCCCGTAAAGCTTGTACCACCATGGAGGTGAGGGTGTCCCAGATCGCAGGCGAGCCCGCGACCCAGGACTTCGTGGAAGTCCGGCTGCCGGCTGCGGGTGCCTACCTGTCGGTGCTGCGTACGGCCACGGCCGGTCTGGCGGCCCGCTTGGACTTCACCCTGGACGAGATCGAGGACCTGCGCATCGCCGTGGACGAGGCCTGCGCGATCCTGCTGCAGCAGGCCGTTCCCGGCTCCGTGCTCAGCTGTGTCTTCCGGCTCGTCGACGACTCACTGGAGGTCACGGTCTCGGCGCCGACCACCGACGGCCACGCCCCCTCGCGGGACACCTTTGCCTGGACGGTGCTCTCGGCCCTGGCGGGCAAGGTCTCGTCCGCCGTCGACGAGGACAAAACCGTGTCCATCAGCCTCTACAAACAGCGCGGCGCAGGCCCTGGGCCGGCGTGAGGAACGGGGACGGGCCGGTGCGGGACGAAGAGCGCGGCACACGGGAGCTGCCGACGGAGGGCCGAGGCCCCACGGACGGTTCCCGACGCATGACGGACGGCATCGACGGCATCCCCGAGCAGGCCAGGCCGCACCCGGAGGACGACTCCGCTGAGGCCGGCAGCGACGGTGCCGTGCAGGGCGAGCCTACGGAGGGACGCGGCGGGATGGGTTCCGCCGCCCGCGCGGAGGCGAGGGCTCGGGGAAGGGCTACGGGCGGGACGATGAGCGAGCACGAGCGAAACGCCGAGGACGACGCGCTGGGCACGGAGGCCGTTCAGGCCACCCAGCACGACCCCCAGGACCGCAGCGGGGCGCGTGCGATGTTCGTCGAACTGCGCAAGCTGAAGGACGGCAGCCCGGAGTACGCGGAGCTGCGCAACCGGCTGGTCCGTATGCACCTGCCGCTCGTCGAGCACCTGGCGCGACGCTTCCGCAACCGCGGCGAGCCGCTGGACGACCTCACCCAGGTCGCCACGATCGGCCTGATCAAGTCCGTCGACCGCTTCGATCCGGAACGCGGCGTGGAGTTCTCCACGTACGCCACCCCGACCGTCGTCGGCGAGATCAAGCGGCACTTCCGCGACAAGGGCTGGGCGGTCCGCGTGCCGCGCCGCCTGCAGGAGCTGCGGCTCGCGCTGACGACGGCGACGGCCGAGCTGTCCCAGCAGCACGGCCGCTCCCCCACGGTCCATGAGCTGGCCGAGAAGCTCGCGATCTCCGAGGAGGAGGTCCTGGAGGGCCTGGAGTCCGCCAACGCGTACTCCACGCTGTCCCTGGACGTCCCTGACACCGACGACGAGTCCCCGGCGGTCGCCGACACCCTCGGCGCCGAGGACGAGGCGCTGGAGGGCGTGGAGTACCGCGAGTCCCTCAAGCCGCTGCTGGAGGACCTGCCGCCGCGCGAGAAGCGCATCCTGCTGCTGCGCTTCTTCGGGAACATGACCCAGTCGCAGATCGCGCAGGAGGTCGGCATCTCCCAGATGCACGTCTCCCGGCTGCTCGCCCGGACCCTCGCGCAGCTGCGGGAAAAGCTGCTGGTCGAGGAGTAGGCCCTATTCGGCCCGGCCCGGACCCTTGATGCCCAGGGCCCGGGTCGTGGCCGGGTTCACCAGCAGGACCAGCGAGGCCACCGCGACCACGGCCAGGGCGATGCCCACCGGGATCGCCATGCTCTCCGCCTGGAGCAGGCTGTAGGCGACCGGCAGGGCCATGATCTGGGTGATCACGGCGGGCCCGCGGCTCCAGCTGCGGCACAGCAGCAGCCCGCGTGCGGCCAGCAGCGGGAGCAGGGCCAGGACGATCAGGGTGATGCCCAGGGTGACGGCCTGCTTCCGGTCGTCCGGGTCGCCGGTGAGGCCGAGGACCAGCGTCCACACGCCGCCGACCACCAGGGCCGCGCCCTCCAGGGCGGTCAGCGCCGCCGCGTACGTCAGACGGCGCGGGCGGGGGCCGTCGACCGCGGCGGCTTCGGTGGTGTCCGGGGCGGATTTCTGCTCGCTGCTCACCCGGGAAGCGTAGCCCCGCGCCCCGCGGCGGCCGCCTCCGCCCCGCGCACAGCGAAGTCGTGCGTGGTCAGACTCACGCCCCCACCTCTTACCGGATCCCTACCTCGGTCTGGGCCGAGTACCCCCCAGTAGGTACGCTGCCATCCATGCGTGCACTTCTCGTGGTCAATCCGGCAGCAACCACCACAAGCGCACGCAGGCGTGATGTCCTGATCCACGCGCTGGCGAGCGAGGTGAAGCTGGAGGCGGTCACCACCGAGTACCGCGGCCACGCACGCGACCTGGGCCGGCAGGCCGCGGAGAGCGACGACATCGACATGGTCGTGGCCCTCGGCGGCGACGGGACTGTCAACGAGGTCGTCAACGGTCTCCTGCACGCCGGCCCCGACCCGGACCGCCTGCCCGGCCTGGCGGTGGTCCCCGGCGGTTCCACCAACGTCTTCGCCCGCGCCCTGGGCCTGCCCAACGACCCCGTCGAGGCCACCGGCGCCCTGCTGGACGCCTTGCGCGACGGAACCGAGCGGGTCGTCGGGCTCGGCCTGACCTCGGGCACGCCCGGCACCGAGGACGAGGCGGTGCCGGACCGCTGGTTCACGTTCAACGCCGGGCTGGGCTTCGACGCGGGCGTGGTCGGCCGGGTCGAGCAGCAGCGCGAGCTCGGCAAGAAGTCGACGCACGCGCTGTACGTACGGCAGGTGGTCCGGCAGTTCCTGGGCGAGCCGAACCGCCGGCACGGCGCGATCACCCTGGAGCGCCTGGGCGCCGACCCGATCAACGATCTTGTTGTCGCCATAGTCTCGAACACGTCGCCTTGGACGTATCTCGGCAATCGCCCGATGTACACGTCACCTAAGGCATCGTTCGATACGGGTATCGACGTGCTCGGCCTCAGCCGTCTGTCCACGGCCGCGGTTGCCCGGTATGGCACACAGTTGCTCACTTCGTCCCCCGAGCGCGGACCTCATGGCAAGCACGCGGTCTCGCTGCACGATCTGGACCAGTTCACCTTGCATTCGAAGGCTCCCCTCCCCCTTCAGATGGACGGCGACCACCTCGGACTACGTACGAGCGTGACGTTCACAGGCGTACGCCGCGCACTGCGTGTGATTGTGTGAGCGGAACGGGCCAAAGTCCTTTCACTCGAACGTTTAGGCCAGGATCCACCCCATGGAAGTACGGCTGTGACCCAGTCGACACCGAGGAATCAAAAAAAACTTTCCGGAAGGGGTTGTATCCGTCGCTGAGGTTTGCGAGTCTCTACGTGGCGATCGGGACGGCCCGCAACACCGGCCTCCACTGATCACCAGAACCCCTCTTCAAACCAAGGACCACGCCGGGGAAGACTCGGCGGTGGGCCCTTCACTTGTTGAGGGATTCGTGAAAGCGTTCACATTCACAAGCAACTTGCACGTAATACCAAGGAGAGGTAGCAGCCATGGACTGGCGTCACAACGCCGTTTGCCGCGAGGAAGACCCCGAGCTCTTCTTCCCCATCGGCAACACCGGTCCTGCGCTGCTGCAGATCGAGGAAGCCAAGGCCGTCTGCCGTCGCTGCCCCGTCATGGAGCAGTGCCTGCAGTGGGCGCTCGAGTCCGGTCAGGACTCCGGCGTCTGGGGTGGTCTCAGCGAGGACGAGCGCCGCGCCATGAAGCGCCGCGCCGCCCGCAACCGGGCCCGTCAGGCCTCCGCCTGACAGTCCCACCCCTGCTGACAGCCTGAGCTTGGCGGCGCGTACAGCGCGTACGCATCTCCCGCCCCCGAGCCGCAGCGCGCAGTACCCCCGATGCGCTTAGCGACATAGCAGAGCAGCAACGAGCTTTGAACCCCGGACCACCAAGTGGTCCGGGGTTCAATGCTGTTCGGGGCCCTTTCGGGCGCTTCCCGTTCGGCCGTCCGGGTGGTTCCTACTTCTGTGCCCGCACCGGAATGTCGAGGATCACCCGGGTCCCCCGCTCCGGCGCCGGGACCATGTCGAAGGTGCCGCCCAACTCGCCCTCCACCAGCGTCCGTACGATCTGCAGACCGAGGTTGCCCGAGCGGTGCGGGTCGAAGCCCTCGGGCAGGCCGACCCCGTCGTCCTGGACGGTGACGAGCAGGCGGGCCTCCTTGGTGGTGCCGCCACGGACCGCGGAGACCTCGACCGTGCCGGTGTCGCCCTCGCGGAAGCCGTGCTCCAGGGCGTTCTGCAGGATCTCGGTGAGGACCATCGACAGCGGGGTGGCGACCTCGGCGTCGAGGATCCCGAACCGTCCGCTGCGCCGGCCGGCCACCTTGCCCGGCGAGATCTCGGCGACCATCGCGAGGACCCGGTCGGCGATGTCGTCGAACTCCACGCGCTCGTCCAGGTTCTGCGAGAGCGTCTCGTGCACGATCGCGATCGAGCCGACCCGGCGCACGGCCTCCTCCAGCGCCTCCCGGCCGCGCTCGGAGCCGATGCGCCGGGCCTGAAGACGCAGCAGCGCCGCGACGGTCTGCAGGTTGTTCTTGACCCGGTGGTGGATCTCCCGGATGGTCGCGTCCTTGGTGATCAACTCTCGTTCGCGGCGCCGGAGTTCGGTGACGTCCCGGCACAGCACCAGGGAACCGGTCCGGGGGCCTTTGGGCTTGAGCGGAATGGCCCGGAACTGGATCACCCCGTCGTTGGTCTCGATCTCGAACTCGCGCGGCGCCCAGCCGCTCGCCACCTTGGCGAGTGCCTCGTCCACCGGGCCCCGGGTCGGGGCGAGTTCGGCCGTGGTCTGCCCCAGGTGCTGGCCGACCAGGTCGGCGGCGAGGCCCAGACGGTGGTAGGCGGAGAGCGCGTTCGGGGAGGCGTACTGGACCATGCCGTCCGCGTCCAGCCGGATCAGGCCGTCACCGACGCGCGGCGAGGCGTCCATGTCGACCTGCTGGCCGGGGAAGGGGAACGATCCTGCTGCAATCATCTGCGCAAGGTCCGAGGCGCTCTGGAGGTAGGTCAGCTCCAGGCGGCTCGGGGTGCGCACGGTCAGCAGGTTGGTGTTGCGGGCGATGACGCCGAGGACGCGGCCCTCACGCCGTACGGGGATCGACTCGACCCGGACGGGGACCTCTTCGCGCCACTCCGGGTCCCCCTCGCGCACGATGCGGCCCTCGTCCAGCGCCGCGTCCAGCATGGGCCGCCGGCCGCGCGGGACCAGGTGGCCGACCATGTCGTCCTGGTAGGAGGTCGGGCCGGTGTTGGGGCGCATCTGGGCGACCGACACGTACCGGGTGCCGTCGCGGGTGGGGACCCACAGGACCAGGTCGGCGAAGGAGAGGTCGGAGAGCAGCTGCCACTCCGAGACCAGCAGGTGGAGCCACTCGAGATCGGAGTCGTCGAGGGCCGTGTGCTGGCGTACGAGTTCGTTCATGGAGGGCACGGTGCGAGCGTACCCGGGGCTCTACAAATGGCCGAAAAAACACCCGCGGGCCGCGGCGCCTGGGAGGGACCCTCAACCCTCCCGGCACCGCAGCCCGGAGCATCATCGGCCGCGGGGTGTGCGGTCCCGATCGGCCGAAGGCCGAGGATCCGGGGCAGTCAGGGCAGAGAGCGCCGGTTCCTCGGTCCGTCTTCCTGTGCGGGGAAGACGGAAGCTGTTCAGTTTTCCGTACGATTGTGTCTTACGCATTGTGGACTAGACCACGATGACGTGTCCATGCGCGCGAAGGTATACGTTGCGGTCTGGTGGCACACGATGCCACGCAGCCTAGCCCGCCCGGATCAGCCGCGGGGCCAGATGGCCATGGCAATTTCGGCGAGCGCCTCCAACTCCCCCCGGCTCGCCCCGTCCCGGGCCTGCTGGGACATGCCCTGAATCATCGCCCCGGCGTGCCGGGCGAGCACGGCGGCGTCGGTGCCGGACGGCAGCCGCCCGGCGGCCGTGTCGGCCCGGATCCGGGACTCGAGCGTGCCGATGCTCGCGTTGCGCCGCTCCCGCAGCAGCAGCTCGACCTCGGGGCTGGTGCAGTTGGTGGCCGCGTGGACGATCAGGCACCCGTAGGGGTGGGCGGGGTCGGTGTACTCCGCGGCGGCCTCGCGCAGCATCCGCGCCACGGCGGCGCGGGCGGTGGGCTCCTCGGCGAGGGCGCGGTCGCCGAAGGCGCCGTGGGTGCCCGCGTAGACCTGGACGACCTCCTCGAACAGGGACCTCTTGTCGCCGAAGGCCGCGTAGAGGCTCGGGGCGCCGATGCCCATGATCCGGGTGAGATCGGAGACCGAGGTGGCTTCGTAGCCGTGCTCCCAGAAGGCCATGAGCGCCTTCTCCAGTGCGGTGGCACGGTCGAAGGAGCGCGGTCGGCCACGGGACCTGCCTGCCCTGACCTGCTCTTTCGCCTCCGCCGTCTGCGGGGCTGTCTCCTGGGCCGTGTCCCGAGCGCTCACCATGGGGTGCATTTTATAGCGCCCCCTAGAGAAATGTCGGCGGCGTGTTGTACGGTTTTTCTGTAGCGACCGCTAGACAATTGTGGAGGGGTGGCGGACATGGGTGTGCTCACGGGGAAGACAGCACTGGTCACGGGCGCGAGCCGGGGTATCGGGCGGGGCATCGCCGAGCGGCTGGGGCGGGACGGGGCGCGGGTCGCGGTGCACTACGGCAGCAATGAGGCGGCGGCCGAGGAGACGGTGGCCGCGATCGAGGCGGAGGGCGGCGCCGCGTTCGCGATCGGGGTGGAGCTGGGGGTGCCGGGGGGTGCCGAGCGGCTGTGGGAGGAGTTCGACCGGCATGCGGACGGGCTGGACATCCTGGTGAACAACGCGGGGATCGGTACGGCGCCCCCGATCGGCGAGATAGCGGAGGAGGAGTACGAGCGGGTCTTCGCCGTGAACGTGAAGGCACCGTTCTTCATCGGCAAGTACGGCCTGTCGCGGCTGCGGGACGGCGGGCGGGTCGTCAACATCTCGTCGGGGTTGGCCCGGACCGCCGCCATGCCGGACAAGATGGCGTACGCGATGACGAAGGGCGCGCTGGACGTCTTCACCCGCGATCTGTCCAAGGTGCTGGGTGCACGCGGCATCACGGTGAACTCGGTGGCGCCCGGCATCATCGACACGGACAACACGGCCGGGTTCCTGCACGGAACGCCGGACGGCTGGGCGCAGGCCGCGTCGGTGTCGGCGCTCGGCCGGGTGGGAACGCCGGCCGACGTGGCGGATGTGGTGGCGTTCCTCGCGTCGGACGCCGGGCGGTGGGTGACGGGGAGCTGGATGGACGCGACGGGGGGTTCACTGACCTAGGAAGAACCGTCCTCCGGCACGCCTTCGGACCCCGAATTCTGTTAGATTGGTCTAAACCACATAGAGACTCTGCTCGGACCTCTCTCCAGATCTCCCGGCCCTCTTCAGAACGGCAGGCCCAGCGTGGAAGTTGTCATCGTTCCGGACGCCGCGGCGGGTGGCGAGCTGATCGCCGAGGCCATGGCCCAGCTGCTGCGACGCAAGCCCGACGCGCTGCTCGGTGTGGCGACCGGCTCCACTCCGCTGCCCATCTACCAGGCGCTGGCCGGCAAGGTGCGCTCCGGCGCCGTGGACGCCTCACGGGCGCGCATAGCCCAGCTCGACGAGTACGTGGGGCTGCCCGCCGAGCACCCCGAGTCCTACCGCTCGGTGCTGCGCCGGGAGGTACTGGAGCCGCTCGGGATCGGAATGGACGCCTTCACGGGGCCGGACGGCACGTCCAAGGACGTCCAGGCGGCATGCGAGGCGTACGACCGGGCGCTCGCCGAGGCCGGCGGCGTGGACCTCCAGCTGCTCGGGATCGGCACGGACGGACACATCGGGTTCAACGAGCCGTGCTCCTCGCTCGCCTCGCGCACCCGGATCAAGACGCTGACCGAGCAGACCCGGATCGACAACGCGCGCTTCTTCGACGGCGACATCGAGCAGGTGCCGCACCATGTGATCACCCAGGGCATCGGCACCATCCTGGAGGCCCGGCACCTGGTGCTGCTCGCGACGGGCGAGGGCAAGGCGGACGCGGTCGCCGCGACCGTCGAGGGACCGGTCGCGGCCGTCTGCCCGGCCTCCGCGCTCCAGCTGCATCCGCACGCCACGGTGGTCGTCGACGAGGCCGCCGCGTCCAAGCTCAAACTGGCCGACTACTTCCGGCACACCTACGCCAACAAGCCGGACTGGCAGGGGATCTAGACATGGGGGCGGGACAGCCGTCCCGGAGTTGGCGGCGGCATCGAGGCACCGTCGCCGCCAGCCCTGCGCCCTGTTGGACTAGACCAACAGCGGGTCCGACGGTATATAGAGGAGATCACGGAGCGTGCGGGTGGATCCCTGACACGGCAAGCCGTGCCACGATGTGAGCCGTGGCCGATGGGATGTCGGTCGCTTTCGGCATCAGGAGCCGGGAAGGCAGAGCATGAGCACCGACGTCGGCAGTGCGGAGAACGAGGCAGGGACGACCGTCCGTACCGCGCGCGTGCCCAAGTACTACCGCTTGAAGAAGCACCTGCTCGACATGACGGAGACACAGGCGCCGGGCACGCCGGTCCCGCCCGAGCGCACGCTGGCGGCCGAGTTCGACACCTCCCGCACCACCGTCCGCCAGGCCCTGCAGGAACTCGTCGTCGAGGGCCGGCTCGAACGCATCCAGGGCAAGGGCACCTTCGTCGCCAAGCCGAAGGTCTCGCAGGCACTGCAGCTCACCTCGTACACCGAGGACATGCGCGCCCAGGGCCTGGAGCCCACCTCGCAGCTGCTGGACATCGGCTACATCACCGCCGACGACCGGCTTGCCGAGCTGCTCGACATCACGGCCGGCGGACGCGTGCTGCGCATCGAGCGGCTGCGCATGGCCAACGGCGAGCCGATGGCGATCGAGACCACCCACCTGTCGGCCAAGCGCTTCCCGGCCCTCAGGCGCTCGCTGGTGAAGTACACCTCCCTGTACACCGCCCTCGCCGAGGTCTACGACGTCCATCTCGCCGAGGCCGAGGAGACCATCGAGACCTCGCTGGCCACCCCGCGCGAGGCAGGCCTGCTCGGCACCGACGTGGGCCTGCCGATGCTGATGCTCTCCCGCCACTCCCTGGACCACGAGGGCAAGCCGGTGGAGTGGGTGCGCTCCGTCTACCGAGGCGACCGGTACAAGTTCGTGGCGAGGCTCAAGCGCCCTCAGGACTGACCTGAGTTGGCGTCTTCACATCACAGACCCGAAATCGACATACCGATATGCGGACGAGGTCTTCCGCTGCGCTGACACCGTCACCTAGATTGCCTGCGCATTACAACAGATGATCAGCAAGGGGACGGAGCCGTGGCATGTCCGAAACACCCGAAGTGAGACCACCGGTCGTGACACCGGTCCGCGTGATCATCGGTCTGTGTCTCGTCGCGCCCTTCGCGGCGATGCTGTGGGTGGGCTCGTACGGCAAGACGGATCCCGCGTTCATCGGGATCCCGTTCTTCTACTGGTACCAGATGCTGTGGGTCGTCATCTCCACCGCACTCACGATGCTCGCCTACAAGCTGTGGCAGCGTGACCAGAGCGCCCGCAAGGCCACGCAGGACGAGGGAGCGACCCGATGAAGGACGGCGTCAACGGCGTCGCGCTCGGCGTCTTCATCTTCTTCTTCCTGGCCGTCACGGTCATGGGCTTCCTGGCCGCGCGCTGGCGCCGGCCCGACAACGAGCAGTCGCTGGACGAATGGGGCCTGGGCGGACGGTCGTTCGGCACCTGGATCACCTGGTTCCTGCTCGGCGGCGACCTGTACACGGCGTACACCTTCGTCGCCGTACCGGCGGCGATCTACGCGGCGGGCGCGGCCGGCTTCTTCGCGGTGCCGTACACGATCCTGGTCTACCCGCTGATCTTCACCTTCCTGCCCCGCCTGTGGTCGGTCTCGCACAAGCACGGCTACGTGACGACCTCGGACTTCGTGCGCGGCCGCTTCGGTTCCAAGGGCCTGTCGCTGGCCGTGGCGGTCACCGGCATCCTGGCGACGATGCCGTACATCGCGCTCCAACTGGTCGGCATCCAGGCCGTGCTGGACGTGATGGGCGTCGGTGGCGGCGAGAACACCAACTGGTTCGTCAAGGACCTGCCGCTGCTCATAGCCTTCGGCGTGCTGGCCGCGTACACGTACTCGTCGGGTCTGCGGGCCCCCGCGCTGATCGCGTTCGTGAAGGACACGCTGATCTACATCGTCATCGCGGTGGCGATCATCTACATCCCGATCAAGCTGGGCGGGTTCGACGACATCTTCGCCAAGGCGGGCGAGAAGTTCACGAAGGCGGGTGCGGGCGGGCTCGTGCCGGCCCCCGCGGGCCAGTGGACGTACGCCACGCTGGCGCTCGGTTCGGCGCTCGCGCTGTTCATGTACCCGCACTCGATCACCGCGACGCTGTCGTCCCGGAGCCGTGAGGTGATCCGGCGCAACACCACGATCCTGCCGCTGTACTCGCTGATGCTGGGCCTGCTCGCACTGCTCGGCTTCATGGCGATCGCGGCCGGGGTGAAGGTCACCAACGGACAGCTGGCGATCCCGCAGCTGTTCGAGGACATGTTCCCGGACTGGTTCGCGGGCGTGGCCTTCGCGGCGATCGGCATCGGCGCCCTCGTGCCCGCGGCCATCATGTCCATCGCGGCGGCGAACCTGTTCACCCGCAACATCTACAAGGACTTCATCAGGCCCGACGCCACGGCCGAGGAGGAGACCCGGGTCTCCAAGCTCGTGTCCCTGCTGGTGAAGGTGGGCGCGCTGGTCTTCGTCCTGACGATGGACAAGACGGTCGCCATCAACTTCCAGCTGCTGGGCGGCATCTGGATCCTGCAGACCTTCCCGGCCCTGGTCGGCGGCCTGTTCACACGCTGGCTCCACCGCTGGGCGCTGCTCGCCGGCTGGGCGGTCGGCATGGTCTACGGCACGGTCGCCGCGTACGGGATCGCCTCGCCGACGCAGAAGCACTTCGGCGGCAACTCCAAGGAGATCCCGGGCATCGGGGAGATCGGTTACATCGGTCTGACCGCGTTCGTGCTGAACGTCGTCGTCACCGTCGTCCTCACCTTCGTCCTGAAGGCCGTGAAGGCCCCCGAGGGTCTCGACGAGACCAGGCCGCAGGACTACACGGCGGACGCGGGCGACCCGGGCGTCGAGGTGGAGCTTCCGCCCGCCACGGCAGGAAGCACCCACTAGAGCCGCGCAGAGCGGGGCCGTATCGGATACGGCCCCGCCGCGTGGGCGCCACCAGCCACAGAGAACCCGCAGCGGGCCCCCGGAAAGCAGGACCACCGGCGGCCCGCCGTCGTGCACACTCGCACCATGGACATCCTCGTCAGGTCGGCCGAGCCCACCGAATACGCCGCTCTGGGCGAGATCACCGCCCAGGCCTACCTCCAGGACGGACTCCTCGACTTCGGCGAGAGCGACGCCTACCTCGGCGAGTTGCGAGACGTCGCGAAACGGGCCGCCGCGGCGGACGTCCTCGTGGCCGTCCGGAAGGACACGCTCCTCGGCGGCGCCACCTTCGTCCCCTCCGGCGGCCCCATGGCCGACATAGCGGGCCCGGGAGAGGCCGAGATCCGCATGCTCGCGGTCGCGCATGCCGGCCGCGGCCAGGGCGCCGGCGAGGCCCTCGTGCGCGCCTGCATCGACCGGGCACGCCGTACCGCAGGATGCACCCGCGTCGTCCTGTCCACGCAGGGCGCCATGCACAGCGCCCACCGCATCTACGAGCGCCTGGGTTTCGTTCGCACGCCCGAGCGGGACTGGAGCCCCCTTCCCCACCTGGCCGAGATCACTCTCCTCACCTATGAGTTGACCCTCTGAAGCGACAGCGACACAACATCTGGGGGTGACACGACAGCCCGGCACTAGATGTATGCTCGTCCTCGCTGTCGCCGCAGGGGAATCCGGTGCGAATCCGGAACTGTCCCGCAACGGTGTACTTGCGTGCATCCGCACGCCTGTCCAGTCCGAGGACCTGCCGGCAGCGCGCGCCCGGCCGTCCGGTCCGGGTGCCTTCAGACGTCCGGGCCTCGTGGAGTGGGCCGGTGGACGCGACGCCGTGCGCGCTCGTGCTGCCCCCTGCCCTCCGCCAGGCCCCCGTGCCGAGCGAGGGAGAGCCCCACGTGACCATCGCGCCAGCCGCCCCGGCTTCAGCCATCCAGGCGACCGGAGCCCCGGTGGAGACGGACGGTCCTGGTGCCGCGCTGCTGCGGACCCTGACCGAGCTGACCGCCGACCTCCCCGACGCCGACCCCGGCCGGGTCGCCGCGGCCGCGCTGCGGGGCCGGTCCGCGCGCGCGGACGAGACGGAGTTGCGCGAGCTGGCCACCGAGGCGGCCGCCGGACTCATCTCCGAGGACCCCGCCTACTCCCGGCTGGCCGCCCGGCTGCTGACCATCACCATCCGCACCGAGGCCGCCTCGCAGGGCGTGACGTCCTTCACCGAGTCCGTCGCCGTGGGCCACCGCGAGGGCCTGGTCGCCGACCGCACCGCGGAGTTCGTACGGCTGCACGCCGAGCGGCTGGACGCGCTGGTCGACGCGGCCGGCGACGACCGCTTCGGCTACTTCGGCCTGCGCACGCTGCACAGCCGCTACCTGCTGCGGCACCCCATCACCCGCCAGGTGATCGAGACGCCCCAGCACTTCATGCTGCGTGTCGCCGCGGGCCTCGCCGAGGACGACACGGCCCGCTCGGTGGACGAGGTCGCGGCGCTCTACGGGCTCATGAGCCGCCTCGACTACCTGCCCTCCTCCCCCACCCTGTTCAACTCCGGTACGCGGCACCCCCAGATGTCGTCCTGCTACCTCCTCGACTCCCCGCTGGACGAGCTGGACTCCATCTACGACCGCTACCACCAGGTCGCCCGCCTCTCCAAGCACGCCGGCGGCATCGGTCTGTCGTACAGCCGGATCCGTTCGCGCGGCTCCCTGATCCGCGGCACCAACGGGCACTCCAACGGCATCGTCCCGTTCCTGAAGACCCTGGACGCCTCCGTCGCCGCCGTGAACCAGGGCGGCCGGCGCAAGGGCGCGGCCGCGGTGTACCTGGAGACCTGGCACTCCGACATCGAGGAGTTCCTGGAGCTGCGCGACAACACCGGTGAGGACGCCCGCCGTACGCACAACCTCAACCTGGCGCACTGGGTCCCGGACGAGTTCATGCGCCGGGTCAACGCCGACGAGCAGTGGTCCCTGTTCTCCCCGGCGGACGTGCCGGAGCTGGTCGACCTGTGGGGCGAGGAGTTCGACGCGGCCTACCGCAGGGCCGAGGCCGACGGGCTGGCCCGGAAGACCATCCCGGCCCGCGACCTGTACGGCCGCATGATGCGCACCCTCGCGCAGACCGGCAACGGCTGGATGACCTTCAAGGACGCCGCCAACCGCACGGCCAACCAGACCGCCGAGCCGGGCCACGTCATCCACTCCTCCAACCTGTGCACGGAGATCCTGGAGGTCACGGACGACGGCGAGACGGCGGTCTGCAACCTGGGTTCGGTCAACCTCGGTGCGTTCGTGGGCAACGGGGACATCGACTGGGAGCGTCTCGACGAGACGGTCCGCACGGCCGTCACCTTCCTCGACCGCGTGGTCGACATCAACTTCTACCCGACCGAGCAGGCGGGCCGCTCCAACGCGAAGTGGCGTCCGGTGGGCCTGGGCGCGATGGGTCTGCAGGACGTCTTCTTCAAGCTGCGTCTGCCCTTCGACTCGCCCGAGGCCAAGGCGCTGTCCACCCGGATCGCCGAGCGCATCATGCTCGCCGCGTACGAGGCCTCCGCCGACCTGGCCGAGCGCAACGGCCCGCTGCCGGCCTGGGAGAAGACCCGTACGGCCAAGGGCGTGCTGCACCCCGACCACTACGACGCCGAGCTGACCTGGCCCGAGCGGTGGGCGGCGCTGCGCGAGCGGATCGCCGCGGTCGGCATGCGCAACTCGCTGCTGCTGGCGATCGCGCCCACCGCCACCATCGCCTCCATCGCAGGCGTGTACGAGTGCATCGAGCCGCAGGTCTCCAACCTGTTCAAGCGCGAGACGCTGTCCGGCGAGTTCCTCCAGGTCAACTCCTACCTGGTGCAGGACCTCAAGGAGCTGGGCGTCTGGGACGCGCGCACCCGTGAGGCGCTGCGCGACTCCAACGGCTCGGTGCAGGGCTTCGCGTGGATCCCGGCGGACATCCGGGCGCTGTACCGCACGGCGTGGGAGATCCCGCAGCGCGGCCTGATCGACATGGCCGCGGCCCGCACCCCGTTCCTGGACCAGGCACAGTCCCTGAACCTCTTCCTGGAGACGCCGACCATCGGCAAGCTCTCCTCGATGTACGCGTACGCCTGGAAGTCGGGCCTGAAGACGACGTACTACCTGCGCTCGCGCCCGGCGACCCGCATCGCCCGCGCGGCACAGGCACCAGCGACCATCCCCGTCCAGCAGGTGGCCGACCCCGACGCCGTCGCCTGCTCCCTTGAGAACCCCGAGTCCTGCGAGGCCTGCCAGTAATGACCGTCCCGAACACCGAGAAGAACCTGCTCGACCCCGGCTTCGAGCTGACTCTGCGCCCCATGCGCTACCCGGACTTCTACGAGCGCTACCGGGACGCCATCAAGAACACCTGGACCGTCGAGGAGGTCGACCTCCACTCGGACGTCGCCGACCTGGCGAAACTGACGCCGTCGGAGCAGCACCTGATCGGCCGCCTGGTGGCCTTCTTCGCGACGGGCGACTCGATCGTCTCGAACAACCTGGTGCTGACGCTGTACAAGCACATCAACTCCCCGGAGGCGCGGCTGTACCTGAGCCGCCAGCTCTTCGAGGAGGCCGTGCACGTCCAGTTCTATCTGACGCTGCTCGACACCTACCTCCCGGACCCGGACGACCGCGCCGCCGCCTTCGCGGCCGTGGAGAACATCCCGTCCATCCGCGAGAAGGCCGAGTTCTGCTTCAAGTGGATGGACTCGGTGGAGAAGCTGGACCGCCTGGAGTCCAGGGCCGATCGCCGGCGCTTCCTGCTCAACCTCATCTGCTTCGCCGCGTGCATCGAGGGCCTGTTCTTCTACGGCGCCTTCGCGTACGTCTACTGGTTCCGCAGCCGGGGTCTGCTGCACGGTCTCGCCACCGGCACCAACTGGGTGTTCCGCGACGAGACGATGCACATGTCCTTCGCCTTCGACGTGGTCGACACCGTCCGCAAGGAGGAGCCGGACCTCTTCGACGACGAGCTGCAGCAGCAGGTCACCGACATGCTGGCGGAGGCCGTCGAGGCCGAGCTGCAGTTCGCGCGCGACCTGTGCGGTGACGGCCTCCCCGGTATGAACACCGAGTCGATGCGGCAGTACCTGGAGTGCGTCGCCGACCAGCGCCTGACGCGCCTCGGCTTCGCCCCGGTGTACGGCTCGGAGAACCCGTTCTCCTTCATGGAGCTGCAGGGCGTTCAGGAGCTGACGAACTTCTTCGAGCGCCGCCCGTCGGCGTACCAGGTCGCCGTGGAGGGCACGGTCGACCTGGACGAGGACTTCTGAGCCTCCTTTTCCCGCTGGCTCCCTCCGCGGTTCTCCTGGGCCTCCCTGAGCTGCCGGTCGATGCGCCTGTCGCGCACGATGCCGAGCACGGACGGGAGGACCAGGAGGACCAGGATGCCGAACGTGACGAGTATTCCGATCAGGCCTTCGATCTGATTTCCGTTCATGTCACTACTGTCGCGCTGAATGCTCCTTACCGGGAGTGGCAGGACTGCCGTACACCCTCGATTTACTGCCACTGTCGGGGCACACTGAAGGCATGCTGAAGAACGTGGCCGCCGTGCTGCTGGACGGTGTGCACCCCTTCGAGCTGGGTGTGGTGTGCGAGGTGTTCGGCATCGACCGCAGCGACGAGGGCCTGCCGGTGTACGACTTCGCCGTGGTCTCGGCGGAGGGCGAAGCGCTGAGCACCCATGTCGGCGGACTCACCGTGTCGACGCCGTACGGTCTGGAGCGGCTGGAGGAGGCCGACCTGATCGCGGTGCCGGCCGGGAGCGACTACGTCTGGCGGGAGTATCCGCCCGCGCTGCTCGACGCCCTGGTGCGAGCCGTCGAGCGGGGCACGCGCGTGCTGAGCGTGTGTTCGGGCGTCTTCGTGCTCGGTGCCGCCGGACTGCTCGACGGGCGGCGGTGCAGTGTGCACTGGCGGCAGGCCAAGGAGCTGGCGCTGCGCAATCCGAGGGCGGTCATCGAGCCGGACGTCCTGTACGTCGACGAGGACCCGGTGATCACCTCGGCCGGCACCGCGGCCGGCATCGACGCCTGCCTGCACATCGTCCGCAAGGAACAGGGCCCGGACGTCGCCAACAAGATCGCCCGGCGCATGGTGGTGCCACCGCACCGGGACGGCGGACAGGCGCAGTACATCGAGCGGCCGCTGCCCAAGACCCGGTGCGACACGGTCGGCGAGGTCCTGGTGTGGATGGAGGAGCACCTCGACCAGGACGTGACCGTCGAACAGCTCGCCGCCCGCGCCCATATGGCGCCGCGCACCTTCGCCCGCCGCTTCCAGCAGGAGACGGGGACGACTCCCTACCGCTGGATCCTGCGCCAACGGGTGCTGCTGGCACAAGAGTTGCTGGAGGGCACGGACGAGACCGTGGACGCGATCGCCTCGCGCACCGGGTTCGGTACCGCGGCGGCACTGCGCCACCAGTTCGTCCGCGCCCTGGGCACGACCCCGAACGCCTACCGGCGCGCGTTCAGGGGCCCGGAGGCCGCCTGAGCGCGCGCCGGTCGTTCAGCAGGCGTCGCTCACCACTCCACGGGCTGCAGCAGCAGCCGGTGGGGCCGGAGGGTGATGCCCACGCGGGTGACGTCGTTCGACCCGCTGACCTGCTCGAAGCGGTACTTCGCCGAGATCGCCGCGGTGATCAGGGTCAGCTGGGCCATGGAGAAGTGGTCGCTGGGGCACTTGCGGTTGCCGACGCTGAAGGGGCTCATGGCGTACTTCGGCACCTCCTTGACCCGCTCGGGCAGCCAGCGGTCGGGGTCGAAGTCGAGGTGGTGGTCGTACGAGCGGCCGTCGCGCTGGATGGCGTAAGGGCTGTAGACGATGTCCGCCCCGGCCGGAATGCGATAGCCGCCGAGCGCGGTGTCGGTCACCGCGCGCCGCGTCAATATCCATACGGCCGGCCGCAAACGCATCGCCTCGACGACGACATTGTTGGTGTGCCGGAGCCCACGGACGTCCGCGAATCCAACGGGCCGACCACCGGTCACGGATTCGACCTCGGCGCGCACCTTCTCCGCGTGTTCCGGATGTTCCGCGAGCACCTGGAGCAGCCACATGATCGTGGAGGCGACCGTTTCGCTTCCGGGGGTGAGTATCGCGACCACCTGGTCGTGGATCTCCTGTTCCCCGATGGGGTCGCCATTGTCGTCCTTCGCCGCCAGCAATGCCGACAGCAAATCGTCCGGCTTTTGACCAGATGCCCTGCGCTCGGCGACGATCTCGTCGACCAGCAGATGCAAATCGGCCAGTGCCCGGTTGAATTCGCGGTTGGCGGGGAACGGCAGCCGGTACAGCGGACCGAGCGGGATGACCATCCTGCGGTACATACCGCGGAAGACACTCGCGAGATCGGTGCTCAGCCGCTCCGCGCGCTCGTCCATGTAGTCGCCGCGCAGCAGGCAGCGGGCTGCGATGCGCACGGCGACCCGGAACGACTCCGAGGTGCAGTCGATGGTCTCGCCGGGCTTCCAGCGCTCGGTCAGCGCGTGCGCCTCCTCCTCCATCACCGCGCCGTACGCGGGGATCGCGTCGAGCCGGAACGCGGGCTGGATGGTGCGCCGCTGGCGGCGGTGGCGCGGGCCGTTGGCCGTGGCCACGCCTTCCTTGCCGAGGAGGCCTTCGAGGGACTCCCAGAGCGGACCGTCGATCTTGAAGTCGGGGCTGAGTGCGAGTGCGCCGGTGAGCGCCGGTGTGGTGACGGCGTACACCGTCTTGGGGCCGAGCTTCAGGCGCACGACGTCGCCGTGCGCGCGCAGCCCGGACATGAAGGCGAGCGGGTCGCGGACCAGCTTCAGGCCGTGCCCGAGGCCCGGGACGGCGCCGCCGGCGAGGGGCGGTTCGCGCAGTTCCGTGCTCTCGGGGGTCACGGGCTTCACAGACTCGACGGTCATTTCTCACCTGCCGCTTCGTTGTTGACGTACGGGGGCGTGGACCGGTCGTCCCAGCTGTCGACCATGTACCGGCCGGACTCGTGGTGGAACCAGTAGACGGAGCTGAACCAGTTCCGCATGTATCCGACGCAGACGCGCACGGCGGCGCTCAATTCCCTTCCGCGGGACGTACCGTCGTCGATTTCGGCGGCGAACCGAAGGGCATCCATCTCGGCTTCGAAGAAATCATGGATGCATTCCTCGACGCGCCGCCTGATTTCTTCCACCGCTACTTCGAGCGTCAGTCCCTCATGGGTGACGAGACTGATTCCCAGATTGTGCACCTCGTCGCCCGCTATTTCCTTCGGCAGCGAGCAGAGGTCGTTGTACCAGGCGGCGAATTCCTGGCTCAGCAGTGCCGCACGGCGATATGCCGGATGCATCCTCACCGTGTCCGGGAGTTCACAACCGGCGCTCGGCTCCAGCAGGTCCGTCCATATCCAGTGGGCGAAGGTCAGCCGCCGCAGGGCGAGGTATTCCTCGACCTTCGGTACGTACCCCTCGGTCCGGTTGCGGAACTCGCGGTCGTAGGCCTCGATCACGTCGTGGAAGTGCCGGGCGAACCGCAGGTTCCAGGTGTGCGGCAGGAACGCGTACAGCCGGCGCACACTGTCCGCGAACCCCGCCACCAGGGGGTCCGGGTGGTGCAGATGGTGCCGGGGTGCGTCAAGAGCCGCGTGCAGGCGGTACCTGAGCCGGCGCCAGTCGGCCGCCCTGCCGTGCACCCTGTCACGGTCGTGGCGGTCGTCCCAGACGAAGAACCAGGCGCTGTAGTCCGCTATGGCCTGCAGGACCTCGTCGGAGGCGCCGGTGTAGTACCCGGCCATGAGGTCGGTGTAGCAAAGACCATCGGCATATTCCCGCACCTTGTCCGCGGGCATGAGCCGTTTTTCCAGCAACCACTGGCGTGTCTTCTCCTGAAGCTTCGGCCAATACGGGTGGAGTTGCCGGGGAAACAGGTCCTCGATCACCGGGAGGGCGAGGGACGGCGGCACTGCGACCGCTGTCGACGATGTGGTGCCGTGTGAGAAAGCGTGCACGAACAGTCCCCTCTCAGCCGCCAGGAGCACACACCCCTCCTTGCCGTGCCGGGCGTGCGCCGTTGCGTATCCCCGCACTTCCCATTCAGCACCACAACTGACCGTTATGGGAACGGATTTGCCCCACTCACCACCCCAAGATGCCGGGAATCGTGCGACGAACAAACGAACGACGCCCGGTCGGGACAGATCCCGGCCGGGCGTCGCGGTCGACGTCGTGGCTGCTCCCGCACGGTGGCCGGACGTCCCGGCCGTGCGTCTCAGTCGTTCGCGACCACGGGGTAGCGTGGCTCGTTCTCGGCCATCTGCCGCAGCGCATCCTTGCGGTCGCGCTTGGACAGACGGTCGATGTACAGGTACCCGTACAGGTGATCGGTCTCGTGCTGCAAACAGCGAGCGAAGTAGCCGGTGCCGCGGACCTTGATCGGGTTGCCCTTCTCGTCCTGGCCGGTCACCTCGGCGTAGTCGGGACGCGCCAGCGGCGCGTACGCGGTCGGTACGGACAGGCAGCCCTCGTTGCTGTCGTCGAGGCGGCGCTTGTCGGCGGGCAGGTCGACCGGCTTCGGGTTGCACACCACGCCGACGTGCCGGACGCCCTCGTCGTCCATGCAGTCGTAGACGAAGACCTTCAGGTCGACACCGATCTGGTTGGCGGCCAGGCCCACGCCCTCGGCGGTGCGCTGGCTGGCGAACATGTCCGCGACCAGCTGGTCCAGCTCCGCACCGAAGTCGGCGACGTCCTGGCACTCCTTGTGCAGGACCGGGTTGCCGACGACCGTGATCGGCCGCGAGGTGCCGCGCTCGCGCCAGGCCTGCTCGCGCTCCTCGCAGTCTTCCGTGTCGACGACATAGCCCTCGTCGTCGACGGGGAGCACGCCCGCGTGCTGCTGATCGGTGTCCTGCTGAGCCATGACCGACGTACGCCTTCCTGCATGCCTGGAAAAATCTGCGAGTACAGCCTAAAGGGGGCTGGTCGAGAGTGGCTCAGCAAACCTCTTCCAGATCCCGCCAGTCCCGGGAGTCAGGGCTGTCCGCGACCCACCCGTCCAGCAGCCCCCGCACGAGCGAGGCCGGCGCCGCAACGCCGCACTCCCGCTCGGGAACCCAGAGCTGCCCGTCCGTGCGATGCCCCAGCGGCCCCGGATGCCCGGGCTCGCTGTGGTCATGCGGATCCAGGTGCACCCCGTCGCCCTCGTCCGACGGCATCCGCGACTCCGAGCACATCCGGCACAGCAGTCGCACCGAGGAGGACCAGTCCTCCGCCGCGAACCCCGCGTCCGCGGCCAGCTGCTCCAGGGCGTCCCGGTCGGCCTCGGTGGCCGCCTCCAGCAGCACCACCCAGGTGGGGACGGGCGAGGGCGCCCACAGCTCGATCTCGTCGAAGACCGGGTAGGAGTGCCCGGCGGTCGTCGTGCGCTCGCCGTGCGGAACGCCGTCGTGCAGCACGACCTCGCCCCAGCGCCGCCCGGACGACGGCAGCGGAATGGACAGCACCTCGATCCGGGCCGGGTCCAGCCTGCGGCCCCACACCACCTCGGCCTCGCCCTCCGGGGAGAGCCTGACGGCCGCGCTGCCCAGCTCCATGCCGACCGGCTCACCGGAGGCGGCGGCGCCGCCGGGCACCCGCAGCCCGTACGCCTGCCAGGCGCGGCGAGCCAGCGACCAGTCCTGCAGGGCGGTCGCGGCGATGCCCACGTTCCACCAGTCCGGGGCGCCGGTCTCCCGGTCCAGGAGGGCCACCGCGCGCAGTCCGGCGGCGCGGGCCTGCTCCCAGTCGTGCCGGAACTTGTGCAGCAGGGCGAGGTTGAACCAGGACTCCGCCAGCCAGGGTTCCAGGTCGGCCGCGCGTGTCAGCAGCTCGCCCGCGTCCTCGTACCGGCCGTCGCCGATGAGCGTGAACGCACGGTCGGTGGCCTGCCGCCAGGAGGCGGAGGGCCGGTGCCGTCCCTTGCCGAAGATCCTCACGATTCCCGCCTGCCAGTTCCAGTTCCGCACGTGGGCTGGCTTGTGCCCCCGGACACCCTCTCCCTCGCATCCAACCACGTACGGTGGGAAGGGCGCTCATTACCCATGGGTTACCCCGCCGAGGGCAGGGTCAGGCCCACCCGTCTCCCGCCACCAGCCTGGCACGAGGCTCCCCCGGAGCTACACACCTGGGGGCACCCCCATCGCGCCGTCCTTCTTCCGGGACAGGACCCGGGCGAGCGACTCCACTACCTCGGGAGCGTAGTCACCGGCGGTGGCCAGGCGCAGCTCCTCCAGAGCCCGGAGCGGCCCGTCGGGCCCGGCGTCACGGGCCTTCTCCTCGTAGGCGTTCACGGCCCGCACGATGCGGCCGGCGAGCGGCTGATCCCGGCAGGGGTCGGCCTGCCGCTCCACGACCACGGCGACCGCCGCGTCCACCCCGGTCTGCCGTACGACGGCCCCGCCGAGCAGCGCGATGCGCCGCTGCTCCTGCGGGGACAGGACGGCGGTGGCGCCGGCGGGAACCGGGTCGACCAGGCTGAGCTGGCCGATGTCGTGCATGAGAGCCGCGTACTCCAGGACGGTCAGCGCCGGCCGGGACAGGCCCAGGTCGCGGCCTACGGCCAGGCTGAGCGTGGCGACACGGCGGGCGTGCCCGGTCGGGGTGTACCCGGCTATCTCGGTGGCCCGGGCGAGGGAGGCGATGGTCTGCCGGTAGGTGGCGCGCACGGCGGCGTAGCGGCGTACGGACAGCTGGGTGAGCAGCAGTGGCAGACAGAACACCGGCAGGGCCCACAGTCCGACGACGGCGACCGCGAGCGCCATCACCGCGCCGGTCGCGCAGACGGCGGATCCGATGCCGAGCAGCCCGCGCAGTTCGTCGCGCAGGAGCGGGCCGAAGGGCCAGCGGGTGCGGGAGTGGGCGAGGGCGGCGGCGAGGACGGCGTCGCACAGGGCGGTGAGGCTGAGGAGGGCGACGAGCAGCAGCGCGTAGGCGGGGCCGCTCCAGGAGTCGAACGCACCCTGGTTGGAGAGGGGTTGGAAGCAGACCGCGGCGAAGCCGACGGTCAGGACGCGGCGGGCGAGGTGGTCGAGGGTCGGGGTGCGGCCGGACCAGATGTGCGGGACGCCGCCGAGCAGGGAGGCGGCGAGGACGACGGTCACGACCTGCGGCGCGTCATGCAGCGTCTGGTGTCCCGCATCGGGTCCGAGCAACGCGTACGACAGCGATCCGGCGGTGCCCAGCGGCGCGGCCTGCCGCACCTGGGCTCCGCTCCACCGCGTCAGCTCGCCGACGGCTATGAGGACCCCGAAGGCGAGCCCGACCCCCCGGTCGGCTATGCCGGTCCACAGGATGACCGCGAAGGAGGCGGCGGCGGTGAGCGCGGCGGCGGCGTGGATGAGCCGGAGGGCGGTCATCGGGATGCCCCGCTGCGGCTGTCGGCGACCGGCTGCTGGGCCGGGACCCGCTGCGCCGTCTCGTCGGCCGTGACGGCCGGGTGCCAGCCGTGGTGGCCGAGGGCCCGGGCGAGCGCCGTGACCATGCGGGGGTCGAACTGGGTCCCGGCGCACCGCTCCAGCTCGGTGAGCGCCGCCTCGACGGGGCGGGCCCTGCTGTACGAGCGGGTGGAGGTCATCGCGTCGAAGGCGTCCGCCACGGCCACCACGCGGGCGCACTCGGGGATCTGGGTGCCCACGAGCCCGTAGGGGTAGCCGCTGCCGTCGAGCCGTTCGTGGTGGTGCAGGATCGCCGTGCGGGCCTCGCCGAGGAAGGAGATCCCGCGCACCATCTCGTGGCCGTACTCGGGGTGCAGCTCGATGATCCGCCGCTCCTCGGGAGTCAGCGGGCCGTCCTTGCGCAGCAGCCGAGTGGGCACGCCGAGCTTGCCGACGTCGTGCAGGATGCCGGCGAAGCGCAGCACCTCGACGCGGTCGTCGTCCATGCCGAGTTCGCGGGCGATCATCACGGAGGCCTGGCCTACGCGTTCGCTGTGGCCGCGGGTGTAGCCGTCCTTGATGTCGACCGCCTGCACCAGCGCGCGGATGGTGGCCTGGTGGGCGGCCCGTTCCCGGTGGTACTGGGCGAAGACCCAGCAGGAGACGCACATCGGCAGCAGCACGAGGAGCGCGGCGACGGGCCCGTACCGGCTGCGCCACAGGACGGCCATCATCAGCCCGGCGAGTCCGTGCACCGCGACCGGCGCGAGGGAGCGGGACAGCAGCCCGCGCCAGGCCCGGCGTACGGGCACCCTCTCGGCCGTCGCCCGGATCCCGCCGTCGAGCGCGGTGAGCACCAGGCAGAAGGCGAGCACGGCCGCCCCGGCGGGCACGAGGGCGTAGGGGAAGTCGCAGCCCACGACGGCGTCCCGGCCGCCGAGCGCCCAGTGGACGCTGGCGGCGCCCCACACCGCGAGCGAGGGCTGCGCGGCCCGCCACACCCGGCGGAGCCACACGGGCCGGTCCTCGACACGGGCGAGGAGGGCGGCCGGCAGCGGGACGAGTGCGGCGGCGGGCGGGGGGAGCAGGAACGCCCCGGCGAGCAGGACGGGGTAGAAGGTGCCGCCGAGGCGGCGGCGTACGACGTGGTCGCAGGCCGCGTACAGCGCGGCGAGCAGGGTGAGGGCCCACCAGGGCGCATGCGTGGCCGGCAGGGGCAGGGCGCTGAGCACGGCCAGCAGGGCGACGCAGACCACATAGGCCCGTGCCCTCGCCGGAACCGCCTCCATGACGCCCCTCCCCCGACCATGCCCGTCCAGGCTCGGAGCCTAGGGCGCGCATCAGGAGATCCGGGAGCTTATGAACCGAGGATTAGCACATTCGGGTGACGGCCGGGGCTCGTACGGCCGGAGCTCAGCTCTCCTGCGGCGCGGCGGTGACGTCGTGCTCGGGGACGGTCTGCCCGGAGCGGATCAGGTCGATCCGCCCCATGACCTTGGCACGCAGGTCGGCGGGCACGTCGTCATGTCCGCAGCACCGCTTGACCAGCTTCTTCACGGCCTGCTCCAGGCCGTACTTCTCCAGGCACGGCGAGCATTCCTCGAAGTGGTGCTGGAACTTGTCGCGATCGACGTCCGGCATCTCGCTGTCGAGGAACTCGTACAGGTGGTCGAGGACCTCACTGCAGTCCGTCTCGTGCGGCTCTCCGCAGCTCATGAGCCCGAGCCTTTCGCTTCGTTCGACTCTCCGGCACCCGCCGGGACCAGACCGCGCTCGCGGGCGTAGTCCTCCAGCATGCCGCGCAGTTGACGGCGGCCCCGGTGCAGCCGGGACATCACCGTACCGATGGGTGTCCCCATGATGTCCGCGATCTCCTTGTACGCAAAGCCCTCTACGTCCGCGAGATAGACGGCGATGCGGAACTCCTCGGGGATCGCCTGCAGTGCTTCCTTCACGTCCGAGTCGGGCAGGTGGTCGAGCGCCTGCGACTCGGCGGAGCGCAGACCGGTCGACATGTGCGACTCGGCACGCGCGAGCTGCCAGTCCTCGATCTCCTCGGCCGCGCTGCGCTGGGGCTCGCGCTGCTTCTTGCGGTACGAGTTGATGAAGGTGTTGGTGAGGATCCGGTACAGCCACGCCTTGAGGTTGGTGCCCTCGCGGAACTGGTGGAAGGACGCGTACGCCTTGGCGTACGTCTCCTGCACCAGGTCCTCGGCGTCGGCCGGATTGCGCGTCATGCGCAGCGCGGCCGAGTACATCTGGTCGAGGAATTCGAGCGCGTCGCGCTCGAAGCGCGCACTGCGCTCCGTCCTCGTCTCCGCGCTGTCGCCCCGGCCCTCGGGCTGCTCCGCCTGGCCGTTGTCGGTCCCTGCGTCGGTCCCAGTGACCGGACCCACCTCCTCAAGATCCTGGGCGGGGCCGAAACCGGTCCCACTCGTTTCGGAGGATAGAACACGACCCGGGCCTGCCGCCGCTCGAATAGGAGCGGTCTTGCCCGCGTGCAGCACCGTCCAGTCCAGGTCAGTGCGGCTGCTGCGGCTCGGGCAGATGGTCGAACCCATGCGGCGGACTTCCTCTCCACGACGTCGGTGCCGGTGCTTCAGCACTCCTGTCCGCCACAACAGTGATCCGCCGTGTGACATTCCCAGGGGTCAGCCGAGTGACGCGATCCACTCCACGACACCGTCGGTGACGATCTCCAGCGCCCGCTCCTGGGTGATCTCCGCGCGCTTGGGGACGGCGAACCCGTGATCGCCGTGCTCCACCTCGACCAGTGCGAAGTCGCCCTCCGGGAACTCGTCGGGCTTCCCGAAGGGGTCGTTCCCGCCCTGGACGACGAGCGTGGGCACCCCGGCGCCGAGCAGCTCGTCGGCGCGGGACTTCTCGGGCCTGCCCGGCGGGTGCAGCGGGAAGCTCAGCGCGAGCACGGCGTGCGCACCCAGCTCGGTCGCCGTACGACAGGCCACCCGGGCGCCGGCGCTGCGCCCGCCGGAGATCACCGGCAGGCCGGGCTTCGCGAGCGCGGGCCACACCCCGCGCCACCCGGTGTCCAGGGTCTTCGGGGCGGGCGCGACCTTCTTGCCCGCGACGCGCCAGGGCTGCTCGACGAGGGCGACGCTCACCCCGTGCCCGGGGAGCGTCTGCGCGAGCGCCCGGAGGTCGCGTGCCTCGATGCCACCTCCCGCCCCATGGCTCACGGCCAGCACCAGCCGCGCCTTCTTCGCCCTGTGCCAGGTGATCCGGGCGTCCCCGGCATCCGTACCGACCGTCTCTGTAGTCACGTCAGAAGAGTGTGCCTGTTTCCGGTGCCTCCAGCTCCTTCAGCAGCTCCGGGCCGTTGTTGCGGACGTTGCTGACGGCCGTGGTGACCGGGTAGGCGCGCATCAGGCCGGGCGGGGGCGGGGCCAGCAGGTCGCGCAGGTCGTCCGGGTCGGTGCGGGAGGGGTCCAACCAGGCGTCCCAGCGGTCCGGGGTGAGCATCAGCGGCATCCGGGGGTGGATCTCGGCGAGCGTGTGCGGACCCTCGGCGGGGGCGACGGCCAGCGGGGTCTGCTCCGCCTCGGTGGTGATCACCGAGCAGGTGACCCACCAGGCCTGCGGGTGGTCGTCGGGCAGGGTGCGGTCCCGCCAGAACTCGTACAGCCCCGCCATCGCGAACACCGAGCCGTCGGCGGGCAGCACGAAGTAGGGCTGCTTGCGCGGGCGCTTCCGCCTGCCCTCCTCCTCCAGCTCCCGCTCCTGCCTGCCGGTGACCCACTCGTAGTAGCCGTCTGCGGGCAGGATGCAGCGCCGAGCGGCGAAGGCGCGCCGGAACGAGGGCTTCTCGTGCACGGTCTCCGCGCGCGCGTTGATCATCCGGGCGCCGCCCTCGGGCGTCTTGGCCCAGGAGGGCACCAGTCCCCACCTGAGCTTGCGCAGCTGGCGAACCGGACGAGGGGCGTCCGCGTCTTTCAACGGACGGTCCAGGACGGCGTAGACCTCTTTGGTCGGAGCCACGTTGTAGTCCGGCTCCAAGGTCTCTTCGGGCTCCCACTTCTCGATCTCAAAGGTTCCTGCGAGATCCTCGGGCCTACGACTGGATGCATACCGTCCGCACATAAGTGCCACACTGCCAGACTCCGTACGACGACAGGGAGCCACTCGGACCCATGGACAGCCTCGCCGCCACCGCGCTGCCCGACCTCTGGGACCGGCTCACCGGCACCCAGCCCGACCCCGACCTGTGGGTGGTGCTCGCCACCCTGGGCGCCGCACTCGCCGTCGTCGTCCCGCACACCGTGTGGCGGCTCTCGCGCAACGCGATCACCATCGCGCACGAGGGCGGCCACGGCCTGGTGGCCCTGCTCACGGGCCGGCAGCTCACGGGCATACGCCTGCATTCCGACACCAGCGGCCTCACGGTCAGCCGCGGCAAGCCGTACGGCCTGGGCATGATCCTCACCGCGGCCGCGGGCTACACGGCCCCCTCGCTGCTGGGTCTGGGCGGTGCCGCGCTCCTGGCCGCCGGCCGCATCACCCTGCTGCTGTGGGTGGCGACCGCCCTGCTGGTCACCATGCTGGTGATGATCCGGAACGCCTACGGGGTCCTGACCGTGGTCCTGGCCGGCGGCGCCTTCCTGCTGGTGTCCTGGCTGGCGGGTCCGCAGGTACAGGCGGCGTTCGCGTACGCGGTGGTGTGGTTCCTGCTGTTCGGCGGCGTACGGCCGCCGTTCGAGCTGCAGGCCAAGCGGGCGCGCGGAGGCGCGGGCGATTCGGACGCGGACCAGCTGGCGCGGCTGACGCACGTTCCGGCGGGCCTGTGGCTGTTCCTGTTCCATGCGGTGTCGCTGTGCTCGCTGATCGGTGGGGGCCGCTGGCTGCTGGAAGGTTGATACCGGACCCTCCTTATAAAGTGGCCCCATGGCCCCGAACACCGCGCACCCCGCCCTCTGGCCCGCCCCGCACGCGAGCGGAGCCGTCGACGCGACGGTCCACGTGCCCGGGTCCAAGTCCGTCACCAACCGCGCCCTCGTGCTCGCGGCCCTCGCCTCCGAGCCCGGCTGGCTGCGCCGCCCGTTGCGCTCCCGCGACACGCTGCTGATGGCCGGTGCCCTGCGGGCCATGGGCGTGGAGATCGAGGAAGGGGTGGGCCCGGACGGATCCGGGGAGGCCTGGCGGGTGCTGCCCACGGGCCTGCACGGTCCGGCCACGGTCGACGTCGGCAACGCCGGCACGGTGATGCGCTTCCTGCCGCCGGTGGCCGCGCTGGCCGACGGTCCCATCCGTTTCGACGGGGACCCGCGGTCGTACGAGCGTCCTCTGAACGGCGTGATCGACGCGCTGCGCACGCTCGGCGCCCGAATCGACGACGACGGCCGGGGCGCGCTGCCCCTGACCGTGCACGGCGGCGGGGCGCTGGACGGCGGCCCGGTGTCGGTCGACGCCTCCTCGTCCTCCCAGTTCGTGTCGGCGCTGCTGCTGTCCGGCCCCCGTTTCAATCAGGGCGTCGAGGTCCGTCACACGGGCGCGACCCTGCCCTCCATGCCGCACATCCGGATGACCGTGGACATGCTGCGCGCGGTCGGCGCCCAGGTGGACACCCCGGAGTCGGGCGGCGAGCCGAACGTGTGGCGGGTGACCCCGGGCGCGCTGCTCGGCCGGGACCTGACGATCGAGCCGGACCTGTCGAACGCCCAGCCGTTCCTGGCGGCGGCCCTGGTGACCGGCGGCAAGGTGCTGATCCCGGACTGGCCGGCCCGCACCACCCAGCCGGGTGACCGGCTGCGGGAGATCTTCACCGAGATGGGTGGCTCCTGCGAACTGACCGAGTACGGGCTGGAGTTCACCGGCTCGGGCGCCCTGCACGGCATCGACGTGGACCTGGGCGACGTCGGCGAGCTGACCCCGGGCATCGCGGCGGTGGCCGCCCTCGCGGACTCCCCCTCCACCCTCCGCGGCGTGTCCCATCTGCGGCTGCACGAGACGGACCGGCTGGCCGCGCTCACCAAGGAGATCAACGAACTCGGCGGCGACGTCACCGAGACGGCCGACGGCCTCCACATCCGCCCGCGCAAGCTGCACGGCGGCGTCTTCCACACCTACGAGGACCACCGCATGGCGACGGCCGGTGCGATCATCGGTCTGGCGGTCGAGGGTGTGCAGATCGAGAACGTGGCGACGACGGCGAAGACCCTGCCCGACTTTCCCGACCTGTGGACCGGGATGCTGGGGAACTGACGGGCGGACTGGAACCATGCGCCGCTACGGCAAGCACACCGACGAGGACGACATCCGCAGCCGTCCCAACCGCAAGGGCAACCGGCCGCGTACGAACATCCGGCCCAAGCACGAGGACGCGGCCGAGGGCATGGTCCTCACCGTCGACCGGGGCCGGCTGACCTGCCTGGTCGACGACCGTACGGTCCTCGCGATGAAGGCCCGCGAGCTGGGCCGCAAGGCGGCCGTGGTCGGCGACCGGGTGTCCCTGGTCGGCGATCTGTCCGGCAAGAAGGACACGCTCGCGCGGATCGTGCGCATCGAGGAGCGCGCCTCGGTGCTGCGCCGCACGGCCGACGACGACGATCCCTACGAGCGTGTGGTCGTCGCCAACGCCGACCAGCTGGCGATCGTCACGGCTCTCGCCGACCCGGAGCCGCGCCCGCGCCTGATCGACCGCTGTCTCGTCGCGGCCTACGACGGGGGTCTGGAACCGCTGCTGGTGATGACCAAGTCGGACCTGGCCCCGCCCGACAAGCTGCTGGAGCTGTACGGCCACCTGGACATCCCCTACGTCGTCACCAGCCGCGAGGAGCTGGAGAACGGCGACGCCGCGGACCGGGTGCGCGCCTACCTGGACGGCAAGATCACCGCCTTCGTGGGGCACTCGGGCGTCGGCAAGACGACCCTGGTCAACGCGTTGGTCCCGAAGGACCGCCGTCGTTCGACGGGACACGTCAACGCGGTCACGGGCCGCGGCCGGCACACCACCACCTCCGCCCTCGCCCTGCCGCTCACCGGTGTGGACGACTGGGTCATCGACACCCCGGGCGTGCGCTCCTTCGGCCTCGCGCACATCGACCCGTCCCGGGTGATCCATGCCTTCCCCGACCTGGAGCCGGGCACGGAGGGCTGTCCCCGCGCGTGCAGCCACGACGAGCCGGACTGCGCGCTGGACACGTGGGTCGAGGAGGGGCACGCCGACCCGGCTCGGCTGTACTCGCTGCGGCGGCTGCTGGCCACGCGGGAGCGCCGGGAAGGCGACTGAGCACCGCGTTGTTTGCCGAGGCCCGAGGCCGGTAAGTGCATAATCGCACCGAGCCGGAGAGCCGGACCTACGGGAGGACAGCACATGGCGTGGCTGCTGGTCATCGTGGCCGGGATTCTGGAGACCGGCTTCGCCGTGTGCCTGAAGCTCTCGCACGGGTTCACCCGGCTCTGGCCGACGATCGCCTTCGCCTGCTTCGCGCTGGGCAGCTTCGGCCTGCTGACGCTCGCCCTGAGGAAGCTCGACGTCGGACCCGCGTACGCCGTGTGGACCGGGATCGGCGCGGCGGGCACCGCGATCTACGGCATGGTCTTCCTCGGCGACCTGGTGTCGACCCTGAAGATCGTCTCGATCACGCTCGTGATCGTCGGCGTCATCGGCCTCCAGCTGTCGGGCTCAGCCCACTGAACACGGAGCCGGGCTCGGCCCGCTGAACGGGCCGCCGGGCGCGACTTGCTGAACACGCTGCCGGGCTCGACCCGCTGAACACGTCGCCGGGCCAGGCCCGTTGAACACGTCGCCGGGCCAGGCCCGTTGAACGAGCGGGGCTCACACCGTCTGCCGGAACAGAGCGCTCCGCACCAGGTCCGCCACGCCGCCCTGGCCCGGCGGGGCCGCGACACAGGACAGCGCGACCCGTACGACCAGTTCGCAGGACCGGATCAGCTCGCTGGTGTCCGCCGTGGCCGCGACGGGACCGGCCAGCACCGTCACCGCCCGGTCCCGCACGATCCGCACGAAATCGCCGGGCGACGGCAGTGGTCCGTCCGCGCGGCGCTGTGCGGGTACGGCGGAGGAGGACGGCACGGCGGACAGCGTCGGCGCGGGCAGGCGCTCGCTCCAGAAACCGGTGAGCATGGCCCGCACCAGCGCGTTGTCCCGGGCGGCCGACGCCGTCCACTCGGCGGTGGCGGTCAGCCGGTCCCGCGGATCGGTGTGCGCGGCGAGGGCCCGCTCCACCCCGGCGAGATACCCGTCGGCCTCCCGCCGTACCAGCGCCCTGGCCAGCCCTTCCTTGCTCCCGAACTCGTTGTACAGCGTCTGCCGGGACACCCCGGCCGCCGCGGCCACGTCGACCATCCGCACCGCCGACCACGGCCGGCGTGCGAGTGCCGTGTAGGCGGCGTCCAGTAGCGATTCCCGGGCTGCAGGCATCATCGCCTCCCTGGGGCGAGCGGCTCTGCGCCCAGATTTGACGCGCATACATGCACTGTCAAGGGTTCGCGGTGGCACAGGGGGGCGCCCTCGGCCGTCCACGCACCCGCCCAGCTGCGGGCGCCCTCGTCACGCAGCCCCCTGTAGCCCCGTACCCCCTCGACAGATAGCGTTCGTTCCATGCCGGACTACCTCGACGACCTCCGCCTCGCCCACGTCCTCGCGGACGCGGCCGACGCCGCCACCACGGCCCGCTTCAAGGCCCTTGACCTGAAGGTGGAGACGAAGCCGGACATGACCCCGGTGAGCGAAGCGGACAGGTCGGCGGAAGAACTCATCCGCGGCCAGCTCCAGCGCGCCCGCCCCCGGGACGCGATCCTCGGCGAGGAGTACGGCATCGAGGGCACCGGGCCCCGCCGATGGGTCATCGACCCGATCGACGGCACCAAGAACTACGTCCGCGGCGTCCCC
Source organism: Streptomyces sp. NPDC005728 (assembly GCF_040630895.1). Lineage (NCBI taxonomy): Bacteria > Bacillati > Actinomycetota > Actinomycetes > Kitasatosporales > Streptomycetaceae > Streptomyces > Streptomyces sp. NPDC005728. Next base: position 8,743 of record NZ_JBEXYL010000016.1, on the reverse strand, counting down.
GTCTGGGCCACCCTCATCTCCCTGATGGAGGCGGCCGAGGGCGGTTACCAGCCCGTCGTCGGCGTCGTCTCCGCCCCCGCCCTCGGCCGCCGCTGGTGGGCCGCCAAGGGCCACGGCGCCTTCAGCGGCCGCAGCCTGACCTCCGCGACCCGCATCCACGTCTCGCGCGTCGGCAAGCTGGCGGACGCCTCCTTCGCGTACTCCTCGCTCTCCGGCTGGGAGGAGCAGGGCCGCCTGAACGGCTTCCTGGACCTCACCCGCGAGGTGTGGCGCACGCGCGCGTACGGCGACTTCTGGCCGTACATGATGGTCGCCGAGGGCTCGGTCGACCTGTGCGCGGAGCCGGAGCTGTCCCTGTGGGACATGGCCGCCACCGCGGTCATCGTCACCGAGGCCGGCGGCACCTTCACCGGCCTCGACGGCCGCCCGGGCCCGCACAGCGGCAACGCGGCCGCGTCCAACGGCCTGCTGCACGACGAGTTGCTGGGGTATCTCAACCAGCGCTACTGACGGCGCTTGCGGCCTGACCTGCTGGTTTCCCCCTTCCTCAGGCCGCCTGGGCCGTCGTGGGGCCGTCATCGGCGTCCGGGCCGCCCCCGAAGGCCCGGTTCACCGCCTCCCGCGTCCGCTTCTCACTGCTTGGCATGAGATGGGTGTACGTCCGCAGCGTGAAGCCCGGGTCGTGGTGTCCCAGGTACTCGGACAGGGCCTTGATGCTCTCCCCCGCGTCCAGCAACACGGACGCGTAGAAGTGCCGGAGCGCATGCATGCCGTTCTCCCGTCCACGCGGGACCTTCGCCGCGTCGAGGGCAGGACGCCATGCCAGGCGGTTGAAGACGTTGCGGTTGACGGCGCGTCCCTCGCGGTTGGCGAAGAGAACGGATGCCGTGTGGGGCGGGCCGTCGACCGCCCGCCACGGCAGCGCTACGGCGGTGGGCGGGTGTTGCGTGATGTGCTCCTCCAGTGACTGGGCGACGGTCTCCGGCAAAGGCACCGTGCGCGTCTTGCCGCCCTTGGGCGGTGCGAAGACTTGGTGCCCGGCGATGAGTTTGACCTGCCGGACGACGTGGACCACGCCTTCGGTGAAGTCGACGTCGTCAACGGCCAGGCCGAAGACCTCGCCCTGCCGCATGCCGCACCCGCCGGCCAGATCCACCATCGCGCCGAACGGCTTCGGTAGTGCCGCGCGAACCGCGAGCACTCGTTCACGTTGCCAAGGAACGATGTGGCGCGGGTCCAGCTTGGGCGCCCGCACCGACGACGAATGGCAGGGGTTGTGCGGGATCAGGCGGTCTTCCACAGCCGCCGTCAGCATCCCTGAGAAGTTCGCGAAGATCACCCGTTGATAGGCGGGCGCAACTCCGCCGTCCTGGAGCTTTCGCAGCCACTCACGGATGTGCGTCGGCCTGAGCGAGTCGAGGGAGCGACTGCCCAGGTGCGGCAGGACGTGCAGACGGATGCGCTGCTCGGTTCCGACGTAGGTGCCCGGGTCCATGGTGAGTGAGGCCAGCCACCGCTCCGCGTGCTGCCGCACGGTGAGGCGACCGGCGCGCGGGTCGATGTACTGCCCGCGCGTCATGTCCGCCTCGATCTGGGACAGCCACTTCTCAGCGAGGCGCTTCTGTCCGTCGGGGAAGCTCTTGGACTTCTCAGTGCCGTCGGGGCCGATGTAGCGGGCGCGATAGCGCATGCCTGTGCCGTGGCGGTCGGTCTTGACGCGGGCCGTCTTCCCGTCGGGGCCGGTCTGGGTTTTGAACCAGCGGTCTTGGATGTGGCCGGCCATGCGGCAGTGGTCCTCTCTCATCTCAACATGCAGCAGGGAGAGCCGCTGGGGCGCGGCTCTCCCTGCTGTCCTTGGGTGGTTGTCGGCTACGCGGCGTCTTGGTCTGCGCTCTTGCGCTGCGCGACGTAGGCGCGGACGTCGGCAGGGTCGTAGCGGACGTACTTGCCGACGCGGAAGCCGGGCGGGCCGATACGCTTCCTCCGCCACTGATAGACGGTCTCTTTCGGCACTTCGAAGATCTCGGCGATGTCGTCGGGTGTGAGGTACCGGTCGGGGAGACCGCCCCGCAGGATGGCCCGGGGGCCGGTCTCCTCAAGGACCCGGGATGGCGTCACTGCGTCCTCCGGAAGTTAGAAAAACATTGCTCTGAGTCGCGACTCAACGGCACTCAGCGGCACTCAGAGGGGTCTTGAGACGCGATGAGTCGCGACTCACGCAAATGTGTTTCGCACTGCCGCAGCGTGATCCCGGTGTAGGTGACCACCTGCCGGCCGTAGGCGTCGCGGGGCCGGGAGCGGCTGAGTTGAGGCACCACGGAGAGCAGGTTGCGGCCGAAGACCTGCTTGGTGCCGGGGCGTACGCCGTTGTCCTCGGCCCACTCCCGCCAGACGGACCACAGAGCGTCCACGGGCACGCTGCACGTGGGTCCGGTGGTGCAGCGTTCGCGGACGAATGCACTGGTGGGGGATGCAGTGTCCTGAATGGTGGTGATTGCCTCGCGGCTGGATGCCGGTTCGGTGATCCGGCCGGTGCGCTGGAGTCGGGCGAGGCCTTCCAGCGCCCAGTTGAGGATGCCGGGCATCTCGGTGACGAGCCGGTCGAACAGGGTGGGGTCTTCCTTGCCCAGCCAGGAGACCCGCATGTTGAGCAGCACGAACCGCTTGGCGATGACACCGGAGGAGTCGCCGAAGTGCGGCAGTTCATTGGACAGGATCATCAGCCGGGTGGGGAGCTTGCCGGTCCACACTTCCCGGTACTTGCGGTCGATGTCGATCGTGTCCTCACCAGAGATTGTGAGCAGCCGTTCGACGACTTGGCTGTTGTCGTTGCCGGCGAGGCGGGCGTCGGAGATGACCGCAAGCGGCTTGCCGACGAGGGTGGACAGCCCGAAGTTGGTGCCCAGTCCGGCGAGGGTGGGACCAGCCAGGTTGTCCTTGCCGACCAGCTCTTTGAGGACACGCGCGATGGTGCCCTTGCCGGAACGCGATGGGCCGACGATGAGCAGGATCTTCTGCTGGTCGGTGCGGCCGGACAGGACGTAGCCGAACCACTCCTGAACTGCCTGGATGGCGTCGGGATCGTTGGGCCAGATCTGTGCCAGGAAGCGTTCCCAGGTCGGTGCGGTCGCTTGCGGGTCGTAGGCGAAGGGAACGGAGACCAGGTTGAAGAAGCCGGGCCCATGCGGCAGGAGCGCTCGGTCCCGGATGCGCAGCAGCCCGTTCTCGCATGCCACGATCTGCCCTCCGTCCGGTGCGTCCGCGTCGGCGTCGAGCCAGGCGGGCGCGTCGGTGTCGGTGGGCAGCAGGGTGATGGCTCCTAGAGCGTCGAGAAGGTTGCTGATCTTCTGCTTGGTCGGTGCCCAGTCACGCCCTTCGGGCTGTCCGTCCTTGCCGGGGGCCTGGTAGGTGGTGTGCTCCAGGCGTGTGTACATGGCCGCGCGCACCTGTGCGTCGTCCATCTCCCGCCAGTGGGTACCGGTCCAGCGCATCCAGGAGCCGCGCCAGCGCCGGCACACCAGCCGTCCGTCCTCGTTCTGCCAGTCCGGCAGCACCCTGCGGGCGACAGCGAGGGGGTTGCTGGGCGGCGGCAGCTCCTCCCCGTCGGTACTGCGAGCGTCCGTCATGCGGCGGCCCTCCCTTCGGTGTGCCCTGTGGGTGCTCCGGTGCAGACGGCTTGGTGGGCTTCGTACTCTGTGACCAGAGCGGCCACGGCGTGCTGTCCGGTGACGGTGCCGGTCTGGCCGCAGGAGCAGGCGTAGGCAGCGGTGGGGGTGGCGCCGTAGCGCTTGGACCAGCGGGCGCCGTCGTAGTGGTGGCGGTAGACCGGTGCGGCGTAGATGCGGATCCTCGGCCGGTCCGGCGTCGGGTCGTCGGGGTTGTGGCTGCGGTGGTCGGCCGGGTGCAGGTCAGGACGACGAGCTGAAAGGACGGCCTGTCGGCCGTCGCTCTTCGTGCCACGGCGCTCATCGGCGCCGCCCTGGGCCGGGCGCGAACCGGGTGTGGTGGATGGGGTGGGCTTTTCAGGACTGGGGGTCATGCGGCGTCCCTGGGCCAGCAGTTGCGGATGGACCAGTCCAAGGCGCTGCGGATGGTGGCGCGGCACTCTGACGCGGACAGTCCGGCCGCCTCTCCCGCCCCCTGAAAAGCCTCCTCCACCAAGTCCCGCGGGATCTCGCCCCACGCGACGAACCGCCCGAGCGCGCGGGCGCTCACCAGAAGCTGCTCGTTACGGCCGCCCTGCGGGCCCCCGGCCTCAGGCGTATCCCTGACGATGGCCGCCTCGCGCTCCAAGGCCACCTCAGCCCGTCGGGTGACCCGGCCGGGGATCAGCAGTGGCGCCGGCGCCACCGCTGGCTTGGACGGCTCGGTCAGCAGCGGGACCAGCCAGCACGGCAGTGCGGCCACGGGGGTTTCGTCCCACACCGCGTAGGCGCCGTCGGGGGTGGTGCTGTGGGGGGCGACGACGTAGCCGCCCCAGGCGCGGGTGTCGATGTGAGGTCCGAGCCGGTTGACGCTGCCGGGCAGCCGCCCGTCGGGCGGGGCGGTGAAGTACAGGTGCCGTCCCCCGCTCGGGGTCCGCACCTGGTAGGTGGGCGGAAGCTGCTCGCCGGCGCGCTCGCAGAGCGTGGTCAAGGAAGTGGCGCCGTCAGGCGCTCCTTCTTCCTCTTCCGGCTTGCACACGTCCAGATCGATCACCAGCAGCCCGGCCGGGCCGGTGGCGATCCCCACGTTGTACGCGGTACGCGCCCACGCGGCCTGGATCAGCTCGGGGTCGGTGGTGGCGCGCTGCTCGGGGGTGCGGTGCCCGTCCGCGCACCGGCCGGTGCCGGGGCAGGAGCGTTCGGGATGCCCGGCCGGGCGCTTGCTGCCGGGGTGCAGCGGGATGACCGGCCAGCCCCGCTCAGCCGCGCACAGGGCGGAGGCCAGCAGGTGGAGGCTGTCCAGGCCGACCAGCGGCATGCCGGTGACGTTGATGAGGGTCATACCGTGGCCCCCGGGGGATGAGTCATGCTGGAGGTCTCCAGATCTCTTGGATGGGACTGGAATCCGGGGCGGCCGCGTGTCTTTGGCGAGAGAGGCGGTCGCCCCGGGGCGTGTCTAGAAAGGCGGCTCGTTGCCCGGCTCGGCGGGGTTGCCCGGGGTGTTCCACGGGTGGTCTGCGGCCGGGCCGTTCTGGGCGGGCCGCTTGGCGTTGATCTGGACGGTGGTGAAGCGGACGGAGGCGCCGATGTCGTCGACCTCGACAGCGAGCATGGAGCGCTTCTCTCCCTGGTCGGTGGTCCAGTCGTGCTGCCGCATCCGGCCCATGGCGACGACGCGCGAACCCTTGCCCAGGGACTCGGCGACGTGTTCGGCCAGGGCCCGCCAGGCCGCGCAGCGGTAGAACGCGGTGGTGCCGTCCTTCCACTGGTTCGAGGTGCGGTCGAAGGCGCGAGGCGTGACGGCGATCGTGAACTTCGCCAGCGCGGCGCCGCCTTCGGTGAACTTCAGCTCCGGGTCATCGGTCAGGTTGCCGACGAGGGTGATCGGAGTCTCTCCGAACGACATGGGGTTCCTCTCCGGTTCAGCGGTTGAGTTCGTTGCGGTTGCGGGCGATCAGCCCGTACGCGGGCGCGGTGATCGCGTTGTTCTCCACCCGGACCGGGCCCGAGTAGTGGTGGTGGGTCTCCGTGCGGGTCGCCTTGACCGAGCGGACTGCGGATCCGATGGCGGTGGCGACGGCGGCCAGGGCTGCGATTGGGAGGGTGACGAACAGGACGCTGGTGAGGGTGACGGCGGCGAATCCCTGGCAGGCGAGCCAGATCCCGCAGCCGATCCCGACGCAGGTGGCGCCGACACCAATGCCGGCGACCGCGGTCCCGGCGGCCCATGCGGGGACGATCCGCTGGTCCGGCTGCGGGACGGGTGGGGTGCTGCCGTAGGCGGGCAGCGGCGCCGGGTCGCGGTAGGCGGTCGGTATCTGCGGCACGGGTTGCCGGTAGGCGTCTTCGATGATCCGGCGGGCTTCGGCGGTGGCTTCGGTGTCGGTCATGCGCGGCTGCCAGGCCGCGGGCTGGTCGTGTTCGGGCATGGTGGGCTCCTGCCGGGGTCAGGTGATGTGGCGGGCTGCGTCGGCGAGAGCGAGGCACATGGCGCGGATGGGGCCGGAGGCGCCGGTGCTGGCGGTGAAGAAGCCGAACAGGAACAGCACGAGAGCGCTGAACGGGCCGACGTAGCGGCCCCGCAGCAGGACGAAGGCCAGCACCCCGAGGAGTGCGACGGCGGACAGGGTCACGATCACGAGCGGCCTCCCAGGGAACGAGCGGCGGGCGGCACCGCTCCCGGTGCCGCCCACTCGTCTGATTACGGTGTGTGGTCGTAGTGGCTACTGCCTAGTGGCTACTGGCAACTCAGAATTGCCAGTTGAGGGCCCCAGAGGGCCTGTAGCGGGCCGTTCTACTGGCTAGTGGCAAGTTGCCGGTAGCCAGTAGTCAGTAGCCGTCTGTGAGTACTCAGGCGTGGTCGGGGTGGACGTAGACCGAGTGCGGTCCGTTATCCCGGTAGACCAACTCACCCCGCTCGGCTGCGGACTTGAGGGCGTCGCGCACGGCCTGCCGGCTGCGGCCGACAAGATCGGCGACCGCGGACGGCTTCATGCCCGTGGCCCCCGCATCGCGGATGGCGGTGATCGCATCCGGCAGCCAGTCCGGCCCGCCATCCCGCCCCGACACAGCCCCCGGCTCGGGGACCGCGCCGTTGCTGTCGCGCAGTGCGGACAGGTTCAGCCCCGGGCGCTCCGGTCGCTCCCGCTCGGAGTTGGCGGGTTCGGGGGCGGTGCCAAAGTGTGCGTCGATCTCCTCCCGGAATCGGCGGGCCAGGTCGTCCTCCTCCGACACCGCCGTCGGCTGGTCGGTGCGCAGCGCGGACAGGTTCAGCGCTCCACCCACCGGCGCCTGTGCCGAGGACGCCGGGGCCGGGCCGGTGCCGGCCGTGTCGTCGCGCATCCATGCGATGCGATCGGCATCCCAGCGGCGGACGTAGGCGGGTCCGGCTGCCTTGACGGAGATGTCGTCCAGGACGGGGTGCCGGTCGGAGGTGGCGGCGATGATCTCCCGGATCTGGTTCGGCAGGATCCGCCACGTCTTGAAGAGCGCGGCCGGGGACTCCGGGGTGCCCATGAACCCGGCACCCTTGTAGGGGGCTTGGTCGACGCGCAGACCGCGGGCACCGGGGAACATCTTGTCCAGGTTCATACCCTCGGTCTCACCGCCCGTGAGCGCCACCCGGACCTTTCCCTCACGGCGGATCATCAGGTTGCCCAGCACGCTGCTGGTGGCGCCGAGTGCGGTCAGGACGGTGCGGATACCCATGGCGCGGGCGATCCGGATCACTTCCAGGATCTTCTCCGCGAGCTTGCGCATGGCCCGGTCGGGGCTGGCCAGGATCTCCGCGCCCTCATCGATCACGAGCATGATCTGGGGGATCTGCGGGCTGATGGGGAGGAGGTCGGTGTTGTGGCGGGCGAGGAGGTCCTGGTAGCGCATCTTGCGCTGCTTGGCCACGCGGACCGCGGTGTCCAGCATGGTCAGGGCCTCGTCGTAGGTGCCGGCGAGCCAGTCCACACCCGGCCGCACAGGCTTGCCGTCGGATCCTTTGATCTCGCCGTTGAGGGCGGGGAGGACCCAGGGCAGGCCGGCGGATCCGGCGTTGAGGTCGATGACCCAGGTCAGGAGGTCGTCGGCGCGGGCGAACCCCGCCAGGATCCCGTGGACCATGTTCGTCTTACCGGATCCGGTCGGGCCGACCACGAGAGCACACTGCTCGCGCAGGTAGGCCCGGATCTCTTCGGCGTTGGTCCGGTAGCCCCACGGGATCCCGGTGAGCACGGACAGGGGCCCGTAGTCGGACGGGTAGGTGCGCTCTTTGGCGAGGACGTTGACGGTGGTCACGTCGATGATGACCCGGCCCTGGTCGATGCCCGGTGAGGCGGTGGCGGTGCAGCCGTGCGGCAGACGGGCGTCCGCGGACAGCCGGGTGGACTCGCCTGCGATCTTCTGCCAGGTGGCGCCGCCGGGCGGGAGTTCGGCGTCGATGGAGAACCCGGCCCCGGTGGGCCACTGCTCGACTGCCAGCACCCGCACGGTGATCCCGCACACGCGCTGGATCCGGTCCACCCACTCCGCCGCAATCGCCCGGCGTTCCGCGGACAGTTCACGGGCCACCTGCCGCTCAGCCGCGGCCAAGGCCTCCTCCTCCCGAGACTCCTCATACAAGGCGGACGCGCGGGCGGAGGCACCAATGCCGATGCCGAGGGTGGCCAGCGATCCGAGGGCGGCCCAGGTCAGCGGACCTGTGGCCATGGCCCATGTGGTCCAGCCGGCTCCGAGGAGCCATGTGGTGGCGCGGGTGGCGAGGGTGCGGCCGGCGGCGCGGGCGCGCAGTCCGGTGATGGTGTGGCCGAGGGCGCCTGCGGCGCCGGCGGCGAGGGTCCAGCCGGGGGGCATGCCGGTTGCGGCGCCGGTGGTGGCGAGGGCGAAGGCTCCGGTGGTGGCGGACAGGGCACCGGTCACGGGTCCGTGACCGGCCGCCCAGTCCAGCACCGGGCCACTGCCGGTCTTCTTCTTGGCGGTGGCGGCATTCATGATCAGACGTTCCAGCCCTTCTCTGCCTCGGTGCCGTTGCGGGGGTCTTCGTGGCGGGCGATGTCCTGCTCGTGCTTCTCGCGGAAGATCGGGCCCATCTCCTCGGCCACCGCGACCGC